>CACYEC010000370.1 GCA_902773225.1 uncultured Bacteroidales bacterium | reverse complement strand
CCTCTCGCTGAAGAAAGTGAAGCCAGCCGAGGCACAGGAACTCTACGACGCAGCCAAGAAAGCAGCCCAGCGCCGCTACAAGACTTATGTCCGTATGAGTAAAATCGACTACTCAGAGTAGTTCCCATCGATTAGAGGCCATCTGAGAAGACTCTAATCTCATGATACTGAGAAACAGGATGATGACACGTCATGTGTTGTCATCCTGTTTGTTTTGTACAATAGGCCTTTACTGGAACAAGGTCATCCTCCTAATTGCAGAATCCGTCATGAACAAGTTAAAAATGAGGGCAAAAGGCAAAAATGAAGTCGAGAATTTTGTACTACCACCAATTATTCATAAATTTGTAGTTTAGAAACAGACTTCATATTAAGTAATCACGTTCAAAAACTGAGTAGAAATGGCAATAGAAGATTCTTATAAGACGTCAAAGCACAAGTGGACCTACATCTGGATTGCAATCAAACATTTCACCACACCGTCCAAGGTGTATGAGATTTGTCATAAGCAAGCCTATGAGAAAAAGGACAGACCAATCCTTCATGACCTGGCAAAATACCACATCATCCACCACACCCATGACAAGGCGGATAATGGAGGTAGAGGCAATGTGGAAGATGTGAACAAGGAGATGAACAATCACCACCATCACCATCACCACCATCACCATTCAAATTCACAGGACAAAAAGAAAGACTAAACTTGATTCATAACCCCATAAAAACCTAACTTAAGACTATGTTTAGCAAGGATATTTACATCCAGCGTCGAAACACGCTGAAGCAGAAGATGGGTAGTGGACTCATCATCATCCCAGGTAACAACAACGCCCCAATGAACTACCCTGCAAACACCTACAGGTTCCATCAGGACAGCACTTTCCTCTACTTTTTCGGTCACCAGATTGAGAGTCTGGTGGGCATCATCGATGTGGATAACGACAAGGAATACCTTTTGGGGGACGATGTCGATATCGACGATATCATCTGGTATGGTTCCATCGATTCCATCAGCGACCTGGCCGCCCAGGTTGGCGTGGGAAACTCCGCACCACTAAAGGAGCTGAAGAACATTGTCGAGGCTGCAAAGGCCAAAAACCAGCCCATCCTCTTCACCCCTCCCTACCGCTACGACACCATGATCACAATTGCCGACCTTATGGGCATCCATCCCCTTCAGACCAAGGAAGCGGCTTCTGTTCCCCTGATAAAGGCCATTGTGAGCATGAGGGAATGCAAGGCTCCAGAGGAAATTGAAGAGATTGAAAAGGCCTGCGAAATCGGCTACAAGATGCACACCACTGCACAAAAAGAGTGTCGCCCAGGCGTGTCAGAACGATACATCGCCGGCATTGTAGAGGGTGTTGCTTGCAAGTACGGCAACTGCGCGGCCTTCCCCACCATCCTGTCGATGCACGGCGAGGTGCAGCACGGATACCCATCCGGCAGTCTGCTTGAGAGCGGTCGTCTGATGCTCTGCGACGCCGGTGCTGAATCCTACGAGGGTTATGCTTCCGACAACACCCGCACCACTCCTATCAGCGGACGCTATACCCAGCAGCAGCGCGACATCTACAGCATCGTGTCCGACTGCCACGACCATGCCATCGAGATAGCCCGTCCCGGCATCAAGTGGTATGACGTGCACATGAGTGTGGCTCGCATGATGACAGAACGACTGAAGGCTATCGGTCTGATGAAGGGCGATGTGGATGAGGCCGTCAAGGCTGGTGCCCACGCCATGTTCTTCCCCCACGGACTGGGTCACATGATGGGTCTTGACGTGCACGACATGGAGAACCTTGGACAAATCTATGTAGGTTTCGACGACGAGATTCAGCCATCCACCCAGTTCGGCACCAACTGCCTCCGTTGTGGCAAGAGGCTGAAGCCAGGTTTCGTGATGTCGGACGAACCCGGCATCTATTTCATACCAGCCTTGATTGACCTCTGGAAATCAACCAAGCACAACGCCGACTTCATCAACTTCAACGAGGTGGATAAGTTCCGCGATTTCGGCGGCGTTCGTATCGAGGACGACATCCTCATCACCGAAGACGGTTGCCGCATCCTCAGCAAAAACATCATACCTTACCACATCGATGACGTGGAGGAGTTCATCAACAGCAAGTAAACCAAATAAAAAACATATCTACAAAAGATGAAGAAATTAATTCTTACAATGGCTCTGCTCGTAAGCGGACTGACCGCTTTCGCCCAGGGCAACAACGGAGGATTCGAGTTCACGACCGTGAAAGAGAATCCCATCACATCCATCAAGAACCAGAACCGCTCAGGCACATGCTGGGCATTCTCCAGCCTCGCCTTCTTCGAGTCCGAGTTGCTCCGCAAAGGCAAGGGTGAGTTCGACCTCTGCGAGATGTACCTCGTTCACAAGACCTACGAGGACCGCGGAAAAGCAGCCGTTCGTCTGCACGGCGACATCTCTTACAGCCAGGGTGGCAGTTTCTACGATGCCGTTTATTGCATGAAGAACTATGGTATGGCTCCACAGTCGGCCATGCCCGAGCCAGGCACTCTCTACGGCGACACTCTGCCCAACTTCACTGAACTCGACAAGGTCACCGGTGCTTACATCAGCGCCATCGCCAAGAGTGAACTGAAGAAACTCTCTCCTGCATGGTTCAAAGGCTTCAACGCCATCCTCGACACCTATCTTGGTGAGGTACCAGAAACATTCACCTACAACGGCAAGACCTACACTCCGAAGAGTTACATGGAGAGTTTAGGCCTCAACATGGACGACTACGTGTCGCTGACTTCCTACACCCATCATCCTTTCTACGAACCCTTCGTGCTGGAAATCCAGGACAACTGGCGCTGGGGTACCAGCTATAACCTTCCGATAGACGAACTCATGGAGGTGATGGACAACGCCGTGAAGACAGGCTACACTTTCGCTTGGGGTTCAGACGTGAGCGAGACAGGCTTCACCCGTGACGGTATCGCTGTTTGCCCCGACGAGAAGAAGGCAGCCGAGATGGAAGGTTCCGACATGGCTCGTTGGGTGGGACAGAGTGCAGCTCTGCGTCGTTCGGAAATGACCACCCGTCCATGCCCAGAGATTGAAGTGACTCAGGAGATGCGCCAGGAGGCCTACGACAACTGGGAGACCACCGACGACCACGGTATGCTCATCTACGGTATCGCTACCGACCAGACAGGCAAGGAATACTTCATGGTGAAGAACTCATGGGGTCCTTCTGGCAAATACAACGGTATTTGGTATGCCTCGAAGGCGTTCGTGAAGTACAAGACCATGAACATCCTCGTTCATAAGGACGCCGTGCCCAAGGCTATCGCCAAGAAAATAGGCATCAAGTAATATCAACATACAGAAATCAACAGAAAATCGCATGGCCATGCGATTTTTCTGTGTTTTCGCCAAGGTACATGTCCCTGAAAGGGACATCTCTCAATAACCGTAGGTACATGAAGCGAAGCGGAATGCACCTACGGACTTCAAATATGCACAAATACCCAGACCGCCAAATTTATACCAAATTTAGTGGTTGTAACCGCTAATTTTACCATAAATTTAGTGGTTACAACCGCTGATTTTGGGAAACTGATTGAAAAATGCACCCATATTGAAGGCTTTTCTTCCGACTACGACCACATTTATATCGGGTATATCGGGCGGTCTCGCTCCTATCCAAGATGAAAAAGGCGTTTATAATGATTTTATCGATTAATCATCATCTTTATTTCAGTCGTTCCACCTGTGGTTTCTCTATAGTTCGCTTCTCTGCATCCACGTTCATGGGCACGACATAAACGGGACGCGGGTCGGAGGCGAAGACCACGGCGTAGTCCTTCTTCTTCACTTGTTCGATGGCATCCTCTTGGGTCTTGTCGTACTTGAACTCAAGGACATAGATGGCATCGTGCATCTTCAGCGATATGTCCATGCGTCCGTCGGAGGTCTGCTGCTCGGCATGCACATCGGCACCCACAGCCACAAGCAGGGCATACAGCAATGATTGGTAGAGTTGCTCGTTCTGGTTGCGGTCGGTAATGGAATAAGGAATCGAAGAGTACCACTTGCGGATGGCATCGAGGAAGTCGTCGATGGTGGTTTTCTTTGTTCTGAAACGATGGTAGGCGCTGGTCATCTGATCCTTGGTGGCAGTCACGGGAGGGACGAAATACTGATAGAGGCAATTGGCGAACCCTATTGCCACTTCACTATTGGGGAAGCCCAAGGTATAAAGGCCGGTATCCCTGTCGAAGTCTTTCAAAGTCAGGTAGCCGCTTTGGAACAAGACCGGGACGGGGTCGGTAATACGCTCAGATGGGGCATTGAAACGAAAGAAACTTGTTTCGAGGCCTTCAAGGTCAGAAATATCCATATCTTTGTCTCTCAAGATACTGATGAGCGAGGTTGGAGTGCCAGTAGAAAACCAGTAGTCGTCAATTATACCTTTTTCGAAAGCATATATAAGACTCCAAGGGTTGTAGATATCTGTCATCCTGTCGCAGAAATGGTATCCGTCGTAGCGACGCTTGAGTTCAGCCACTGTCTCGTCATAGGTGCGACCAGAAGCCTCTGCCAGCCATTCAATATCGGGTGCCATCTGTGTGAGCAGTTCTTCCTCGGTGATGCCACAAACGCCTTCATACTCGGGGTCAAATGTCATGTCGTTGAGATTGTTGAGTTCACTGAAGATGCTCAGCTGAGAAAACTTGGAGATACCCGTAAGGAACACCTTGTGGAGGTAGTCGCTCTGCGCCTTCAACGGGCTGAAGAGGTCGCTCACACGCTGACGAATCTGCTCCTGCAAATCAGGGTCGTTAATGCTGCGAGCATTGGAGCGTCGTACTCGTCAATCAGCACCACAACCTTGTGACCTGTCTGTTGGAAGGCGGATTCAATGATGCCTGTAAGGCGGGACGAGAATTTCCAATCATCTTTCTGTTCAAGTCCATACTCACGCTCGTATCGGTTCAGAATCATATTAAAGATTCCCTTGACCTTGTCAAGCTCGTAGTATCTTCCCTCACTCAAGTCAATGCGTATTACGGGATATTGTATCCAGTTCTTTTCCAACTTGTCTATCTCCAAGCCTTTGAACAGTTCCTTTCTCCCCTCAAAATAGGCCTTGAGTGTACTCACAAAGAGAGACTTTCCAAAACGGCGTGGGCGGCTCAGAAAAAAGTTCTGAGCACCAGAAGAAACTATTTTAAAGATATAATCAGTCTTATCGATATAGACACTTGCATCCGTTATTAATCTTTCAAATGTCTGTATGCCTACAGGATATTTTCTTTTTTGAGCCATAAGCGGAAGCATTGAATTATTCTTGTCGGAGATTTCCTGTACCTTGAACTACAAAATTAGCACATCTTTTCTACTTTATCAAACAATCACAGTTTTTTCTTTCCATTGTATAAAAACAGACCTAAAAGAATCCCCATATCATCAAGTTGTATCTGCAAATATCCAATCATTATAAGACCTTCTATAAGACCTTCTATAAGACCTTCTATTTCAGTCGTTCCAGCTGTGGTTTCTCTATAGTTCTCTTTTCTGCATCCACGTTCATGGACACAGCATAAACAGGACGAGGGTCGGAAGCGAAGACCACGGCGTAGTCTTTCTTCTTCACTTGTTCGATGGCATCCTCTTGGGTCTTGTCGTACTTGAACTCAAGGACTTAGATGGCATCATGCATCTTCAGCGAGATGTCTATGCGTCCGTCGGAGGTCTGCTGCTCGGCATGCACATCGGCACCTATGGGGTATCTTCTTTTCTCTGCCATAATGAGTGTTTTTTGATTCGGCGGAAATAACCACCTTCAGTTACAAAATTAGCAGTTTTCAACAAGAAAAACAAATCCAAGAAACCTTACTTAGCGGATAATGCCCATATCGTCGGAGATCAGTTAGCAGAGTTGTTTCAGTCCTTAACTTGACAATGTTTTTCCTTACTTGACCATGATTTTCGTTCCCCCGATGATGTTCACGCCGCGCTGCGGGGTGCCAAGGCGCTGCCCCTGCAAGTTGTAGATGGCAGCAGACGAAGAGGCGGGCTGGATGTCGGTGGTCGGTACTTCCTCGATGGCATCGTAGTCGCCCATCGTCGTAAATATATAAGGTATAATGCTAACACCTAAAAGTCCGTTATAGTAAGTTCCTGAGACAGGTGGATTCAGAACCCCCTCTCCCATGCCAAACACGACGCCTTTGTCCAGATATCCACTGTGTTCGAAATATGTTCTTCCGTAGAGGGTGGAATTGAGCCGTATCGTAAGAGTATTCTGACCCACGTTTAACAGTGTTCCCACATCAACCCTATCAGTGGCATTGTTGGCAGGCAATTCCGTACCGTTCACAATCAGAGCGCCGACTTGGTCCCTGCCGTAGCGATATGCTATGAACGCCCCGTCGTTCTCGCCAAAGTTATCGGGCAGCGTGAAAGAAATCGTG
>CACYEC010000369.1 GCA_902773225.1 uncultured Bacteroidales bacterium | reverse complement strand
GCGTCAGCCGGAAGAGGACTTCAATACGAATTCCACCCTCATTGTAATGCCTGGTGAAGAAGCAATCTTCATCAAGGGAGGCGTCATCGAGCAAACATTTACTAATGGGACCTACAAGCTTACTACCCAGAACTATCCTTTTCTAAGTCGTCTTCGTAACGCATTCTCTGGCGGCATAAGTACATTCAATTGTGTTGTCTATTTTGTACGTACTGCTCATAGTCAAGAGATTGAATGGGGGACGATGTCTCCCATACAGTATTTTGACGACACATTCGGGAACCTAAACGTGAAGTCTTATGGTGCTTTCAAGATTCACATTGATAACGGAGCAAAGTTCCTTACTAAGCTTCTGGGTAACAATGTAGACTTCGAGACCCAGCAAGGGCTGAAAAAGTATTTTGCTAATGAATTCCAGATGCACATAGTTAACTCGCTAAGCCAAACTCTTGACCGGCTGAAAGCATCTGGGAAGGTTATTTTTGAAACTGTTCGTAATACGGTCGAGATCGCTGCTGAAATTGAGCCACATATCGCCTCTATCGTTGAAGAATATGGCTTGAAACTCGACGCATTCTCGGTTGCATCCTGCAAAGCGACATCAGATGATCCGGAGATTCAGAAGATGATTACCGACAGAGCAAGGATGAACTATCTTGGACAGAATTGGGCGGCACAGCAGCAAGTTGATATTCTCAAGGATGTGGCAAAGAATCCGGGAAGTGGCGGTATTGCCGCTGCAGGTGCTGGTCTTGGGCTTGGCATGGCCGCTGGTGGTATTTTCGGTGGCATGGGTCAACAAACGATGCAAGGTCAAACCATACAGAACCCATCCACAGGTGGTAATCCTATAATGGAGAAGTTGAAACAGCTTAAAGAGATGCTCGATATGGGACTAATCTCTCAAGCGGACTTTGATGCGAAGAAAAGTGAAATCCTTAGCCAAATGTAGCGTATGAATAGGAAGAATTTCTTTTGGTTTGCACTTGACTCTGTGTTTGTCATCGTCTTCCTGGTATTCTTCTTCACATTATCAGGAACCGAGAATAGCACGGCTGTTTGGATTGCATTTGGCGGCATCTTGCTTTCTTATGCAGCCCTATTATGCACTCCGCTGATGGTTAGAAAGAGCAATGCATCAGCTGATTATCGGCGCCCGCTCTTCGTCGCTTCTCTCGCATATTTCAATATCTCCTTTATTATCGGCGTCATTATTATGATTGCGCGTCCAGAACAATACAAAGCCACAATGTTGACATATGTGGCACTGTTCGGTGTCTATGCAATCTTTTTGCTGATCAACCTCCTCTCTAACGAACATACGGCCGATCAGGACGCGAAAAGAGAAGAAGAATTAAAATATGTAAAGGAGTCTTCTACCCGTCTAAAACTGCTTCTGGGGAATGTGAAGGATAAAACCCTCGCCAAGAAAATTGAAGAGGCTTATGACCTTATTTCATCGAGTCCGGCAAAATCAAGCCCTTCTGTGAAAGCATTCGAAGAAAGTGTCCTTCAAGAAATAACCGATATTGAGGATCTTGATCCAGTCGCAGATAGTGTTGCAATGATGAAGTCGGTTGAGATGATTATTTCGTTGGCCACTAAGCGCAACAGTAAACTACGTACAGAGAACTAATTTATGGATATTCAGAATATTGAATTGGAATGCCCCGGATGCGGGCGTCCTGTTACTATAGGACAGAAAGAGTGCTCCTGTGGAAGGCCAATAGTTATCTCCACTTTTTCAAGTGTTGCAGAAATGCCACTACCTGAACTGAATAAGTATGCGAGGACCTATCAGAAGGCATTGGCATCGAATCCTGACAATACACTACTGAATAATTCAGTAGCGATGTGCTATCTAAAGCTGAAAATGTATGACAAGGCGTTTGATGCATTTGAGAAGGCCATCGAGGATAACTTCGACAACCCAGAGACTTATTTTTATGCCGCTATATCTTTGCTTGGCGGACAGAAAGCATTTTTGACTCCACGCCCCAAGATAGATAAAATTGAAGAAATGCTCAATGCAGCTGTTTCAATTGAGCCTCGGGGAATCTTTTATCTCTTCTGGGCATACATCAAACAGGACTACTTCAAGCGCAAGTTCCTTCGTACTACGCCAGATTATATGGCAATGCTGTCTATGGCGCAGGAATATGGATATTCTGATCTTGATAGAGAGAACCTGTTTGCCATTCTTGGAGTGGAGTGCCCTTCTGCGCTTCAATAATAAGAGAATAGCAGCGAGGTAGATTCTTGATTACAAGGCGCAGCAAGTGATTTTCTGCACCTTGTGTTGTTTAAAATGCAGAGTAGTTATTGAGCATTATAAACACAAGATACCAATAGTATTCTTATCCATGGCTAATATATATGGTCACAAATTTGGACTGAATTTGGATAGAAAGCCTTGTTCTGTGAGGTGGGTGATCGGTTCCCATTTGTTCCCTATCAAGTGCTCAGGGAATCTTGGGAGATCGATTCTAACTACTTGATATAAAACAAAAAAACCACCTCGCAGGG
>CACYEC010000368.1 GCA_902773225.1 uncultured Bacteroidales bacterium | reverse complement strand
GAGCAACGGGCATTGGATCATGGTGGCCACACGCCGCGACGACGGCAACTTCTGCCGTGTCTATTTCTCGTATTTCAACAACGGAAAGGTGGAGAAGGCCTTCCTCATGCCGCAGGAAGACCCCGAATACAACACCTTCCTCCTGAAGAGTTTCAACCGACCCGAGTTCATGGTCGAGCCAGTACGCACCAGCATCGACGAGTTTAAACAGGTGTTCGACAAATGAAGAAGATAATCCGTCCTATATGCACGCTCCTCTTCGGTGTGGCTGTCATCCTCTTCTTCGGATTGGCCTATCCGCATCACCTGCATTACCAGGAACAGTTCCAACTTTTCCTCTTCGACAGCGCCTACGTATGGGAGATGGTCAAGTTGCCGGGTGGCACAGCCGACTTGCTCGGACGCTTCTGCACCCAGTTCTTCCTTTTCGCTTGGGTGGGAGCCATCATCATCGGGCTGCTGCTCTCAGCGATGCAACTCTTGACGGCCAGACTGGCCAAGTGGGGATGGTTCTACGGCTTGAGTTTCGTGCCTTCGTTCCTGCTCTGGCTCTTTCTGCTCGACGAGAACGCGCTGTTGGGCGGAGTATGGGCCGTCGTGCTCACCCTTCTCGCCTCATGGGGCTTTGACAGGTTGACAGACGGTTGGACGCGACGTATCCTGCTCGTGGCCGCCGTTCCCATACTCTATTGGATGGTGGGTCCTGTCTGCGTGCTGTTCTTCCTCCTGCAGGTTCTACATCATAAACGCTCTGCATGGTCTTATGGTGTGTTCCTTCTTTTGATTGCCATGCCCGTCATCTCTTCATGTTTTCTCCCTGTGCCAGCAAGCAGTCTATGGACCGGCATCCATTACCATCGCTACCCGACAGTGTTTCCCGCTCTGCTTTGGGCTGCGACCCTTTCAGTCTTCGTCCTCACGCTTATTGTCCGTGCCTTTTACCATCAACGCTCAAAAAAGTTCAATGGTCAATGTTCTACGGTCAATGAAAAAAATGGTCAATGTCCAAAAATGCGAGTAAACGAGAGCAGAGATGAAGTTGTTCAATCTATGCCGAGCAATAGCATTTTAGGCGAAGCCAATGGTCAATGGTCAATGTTTAATGGTCAATGGTCAACGCTCAGCGTTTTTGTGGTAGTGGCTGTCATTATGGGGTGGGTCGTCTGGAAAAACAGCAATTTCAAAGCGGAGAAGGTGATGCAATACGACTTCATGGCTCGCCACCAGCAATGGAACCGCATCATTGACACTGTCAATGCCGAGAAACCCAACAACCCCATTGGGGTGACCGTCCAGAACTTAGCCTTGGCCATGCACGGATTGCTACCCGACCATTTGTTTGAGTACAACCAGAACGGTATCTCAGGGCTTTTTCCTAAGGTAGAGCGCGATGCCACCAGTCCGTTGCCCACTGCCGAGGTGTTCTATCAGTTGGGGATGATCAATGTAGCACAAAGGTCGGTATTCGAGGCCCAGGAGGCCATCCTTGACTTCCAGAAAAGTGCCCGCTGCTACAAACGACTGGCACAGACCAACCTCATCAACGGCGACTACGAGGTGGCCCGCAAATACCTCATGGCACTTCAGAAAACCCTTTTCTACAGCGACTGGGCCAATGAAACGCTCCCGCTGTTGGGAGATGAGGAGGCGATAGCCAAGCATCCCGAATACGGACGGCTCCGACAGATGGCCTATCAAGAAGACTTTTACTTCAGCGACCATACGACCTCCCAGATGCTCCAGAGCCTTTTCCTCAGCAATACTGACAACAACCTCGCCTACGAATATCTGTTAGCCTACTGTCTGCTGACGGGCGACCGTGAGAATTATTACTACTTCACTTCCATTCAGCGATGAAAAAGCCCCTGTACATATTACTTACCCTGCTGTTGTTCACTGCCTGCACAACCGAGACAGTCAAAGATGCGAAACAGGAGAAACTCCTGCCTCGTATCTATCCCGACTATCTCGGGGTCACCATACCCGTGAACATCGCTCCTCTCTGCTTCTCCATGGCTGATGAGGGAGTGTTGCTTATCGATGCCGTCATTACGGACAGCCACGGACATTCAATGCACAGCCAAGGTGAGGAATCGGTAGATTTCGACCTTGACGACTGGCATGCTCTGCTCGGACAGAACCGCGGGGACTCGCTCAGCGTCACCGTTTCGGCCAAGTATGACGATGGCTGGCACACCTATCGTTCTTTCTCGATTTACGTCAGCACCGACAGCATCGACTACGGCATCTGCTACCGTCTGATTGAGCCTGGCTACGAGGTGTGGAGCAAGATGGGCATTTACGAACGCGACTTATCCTCCTTCGACGAGCGTCCGCTGATTGAGAACACACAGTTTGAGGGGTGCGTCAATTGCCACAGTTTCAACCGCGGCAAAACGACCGATATGAGCCTTCATATCCGTGGCTCTCACGGTGCCACACTGCTTCGGCACAACAATGGTCCTTTCACCGCTTATAACACGAAGACCGACCAGACGCTCGGACTTTGTGTCTATCCCTACTGGCATCCCTCGGGACGCTATATCGCTTATTCTACCAACACCACCAACCAGCTTTTCCACAGTGCTGACCGTAACCGCATTGAGGTCTTTGACGATGCCTCCGACATCCAGGTTTACGACGTCGAAAAGAACGAACTGCTGCTTTCTCCCCTTCTCAAGCAAGACTCGGTCTATGAGACTTATCCCGTCTTTTCAGCCGACGGACGTTCACTCTATTTCTGTGCGGCCCGTGCACTTCCCGAAGGCAGTCATCAGCTTGACTCCATCCGCTACAATCTCTGCCGCATCGATTTCGACCCCGAAACGGGCAACTATGGCGACCGTATAGACACCATCGTCAATGCCGAGGCGCTACATAAGTCGGTGTCCTTCCCCCGTCCCTCCTACGATGGAAGTTTCCTTTGCTACACCCTCTCCGACTACGGTCAGTTCAGCATCTGGCATCATGAGGCCGACCTTTATCTCCTCGACCTTTCCACAGGACAAAGCCTTCCCATGGATGAAGCCAACTCCAAGGATACAGATTCGTTCCACAACTGGAGTACAAACTCCCGTTGGCTTGTCTTGAGTTCCCGTCGCGATGACGGCCTCTTCACCCGTCCCTATTTCTGTCACATCGATGCCAAGGGGAAGGTCAGCAAACCCTTTATGTTGCCCCAGCGCAATCCCCGCCGTTTCTATCGTGAGCGTTTCCTGTCTTTCAATGTCCCCGACTTCGTCACCGTCCCCACTCGTTTCAATAGTCATCAGGCCACCCGCCTCATCAACTCCAACTCCCGCACCCCATTCGGCGTGCGCACATCCCCTTAAATATGAACCTGTCCCTAAGGGACATCTCTTAATAACCGTAGGTGCATGAAGCGCGCTTCATGCACCTACGGTTTCATCATATATACCTCATACTACCGACCCTGAAGGGGTCGCCCATCGCTATCCAACTCCCCTCCTATCTAAGGGAATGGGTAAGGGTGGAAGGGTATCTCATTTGGAAAAGCTATAGATTGGAGGGGAGTGGCTGGCGCGAAGTGGGCAATGGCGGAAAAATGTTTCATAACAAATGTTAAAACAAGGGATATTTATGCAAAAGTGGAGGATTTGTGCATATTTCTGGCCATTTAAGGAGGTATAAATGAATATTCATGCAATGTTATATGCAAAAATGTTTCATGGGTATGACAAAATGAAACATTTGTCATCTGCAAAATTTCTCATTGGCAGAGAAGCACGACGCAGATTTCGACGAGTTGGAGAAATGGTATGACAATTGAACGTTGAACGTTGGCTTCGCCTAAAATACAAGGGGGTGTGTCCCTAAAAGACACACCCCCTTATTCTTCTCTATGGGAATACCTGTTAGTAGAAGTGGCGTTGGCGACGGACAGATACCCTGGCACCAGAACTGCCTCCACTCGAGGATTTAGGCTTGCTCTGCTTGCTTGAACTGGCGCTGCTGCTCGATGACGAACTACGGCGTGCTGAACGTGAACGGGCCTTTGCTGCCGCGCGGACTTTCTTGCCTTCCTGCAGGGAATCCACAGCCACAGTGTCGGTGTCAACAGGAACAGGTGTCGCCCAGATATGTTTCTCGAAATCCACCATCTGCTTCTCGATGTTCTTCTTCGCTTTCACCAAGTCGGAGTCGTTGTCGTAAATCTGCTGCAGCGACTTGTTCTGCATGTTGGTGGTCATGTAAATCTCACCCTTGTACTGGTTGGAAGCGAAATAGTCGGCCGCAGACATGGTTGAGGCATTGTTGATGTCGCTCGTCATCACGATGACATTGTTGAGGAAAGGTTCCAAGTCCTCATACTTCACCCAAAAGAGGGGGGAGGTGCGTACATCGTCCATGCTCCAGTCATCAGCACGGTGAAGTACCGGGCAGATGGCCACAACCTTGCTGTGGTAGGTTGCCGTGTACTGGTCGTAGTACGAACTCTCCTTGATGTTGTAACTCAGCACCTCGCTCGATGGGATATCCACATCCTCCACCTTGATGCTGTTGCCGTCTATCTCATAGGGGATGTCGTAGCGGTCGAGCATATCCTTGAAGTGCATGCGGCTGGCCTTGTCGAAGTGTTCAATGGCATCCATCTTGTACTCATAGACGGGCAGTTTTCCAGTGTTAACGAGTCGGAAGATGGTGCAGAAGAGGTTCATGCGGTTGTCTGTTGGAGTGACAGGATAGTAAAGGGCCGCATTACGGTCTTTGGTGAGGTCGATGGTCTTATAGAGGTCTCGTCTCCACACCACGTCATCGGCGGCTTTCACCGAAGTGGGGAACATCAGGCTTGCTCTGTCGTTGCCTGCCGCAGCATTGCCTGAGTTGGCGTTGCGGTTGGTATTGTTGTTGCGTTGCACACGGGTACGCTGCGGCTGAGCGCTCATTCCCAGTGTAATCAACACGCCTATTATCAGAACTAATGTACGTTTCATAATCTATATCTTGTCTTATTTAGTTCACTATCACTTCCATTGCAGACGGCAATGTACGTTCTATGCCGTCGGGTCCTACAGCGTGCACACGAGTGATGTAGAATCTTGCCCCTCGTGTGAGTTGGCGCATCTGCGCTTTCTGGCGCTCGCTGAAGTTGGTTGATTGCGACACCTCTGGAATGACGTTTCCAAGTCGGTCGTGGAATGTTGTTTCGAAGCTGAGCACTTTGAAACTGATGTTGAGCAGTCCGTCGTCGATGGCCGCACCGATGGCTGTTGCCTTGAGCAGAGCCGCCTTTGAAACGGGTTTTCCACCCCTGTAGCGGTCAGTGTTGCCGTCAGCACCTGTGATGTCGATGTATGGGGTTGGGTCGGGCAGTTTCCGTACATGGAAGGGGAACTTGCCCATTTCCTGTGAGCGTCCTTCCATGTTGGCCATGACGGTGAACACGACATCCTCGCCAACCTTAGATGGTACTGCCACATACTCTCCGGGTTTGGTCTGTGTAAGTGTTCCACCGCTCATGCTTAGACTGATGCTTGATGTGGGCACTCCTGGGACAGACACCGCGATGGGGTTCTGGTAACCCGCATACAGCATATTCATCATGGTGGCTGAAACTGTGGCAGAGGGTTCCACCACGGTGTAGGCTTGTGAGAACTCTCGACGTATTTCCTCTCCGTCTCCGTTGCGCATCATGAGGTAGCCCTTGAGGGTGAAGTCACCAGTGGAATTGCATACGGTCTCGTAGGTGCCGTTGCTCGACTTGAGTAGGGTGTTGCCCACATAGATGTCGGGTCGCTGGGTGGTATCGACTGCCGCCATGATGATTTGTGCGGAGAACCTTCCGCCACGAACCACCGTCCTTGAACTGGGGATGACGTAGGCGTTGATTTGGTTCACGCGCACGTCTTTGATGTCGATGTTCGACACAAGCGTGTGTAGCACCTCGCCTTCAGCATAGCGAACGTCGCCCTGAAGTTTGGTGAGCAAAGTGATGGCGGCGATGACAGGCGTGCTCTCAAACATATATTCCTGCCAGTTCTTGCCCTGCAGTTTGGCCGCTCTGGTAACCTCGGTTGAGAGGCTGTTGGATATGATTTGTCGTTGCACCGTGTCGGTCACCATAGTCAGTACTTTCTCCCTGTAGGAGTTGATGGCGTTGAAGAGTTTTCGTCCTTGTCCTACGCCAGGGGCGAGCATCACGTGGGTGGTGGCCTCTGTGTTCTCCTTGTTGCGTATGGCGTAGACGTTGGCGTTCTTGCCATCGGCTTCCACCGCGATTTTCTTCTTCAGATCCTCTGCGTAGTCGTAAAGAGAGTCGGAGATGGCTTTTACCGCCTGCGCCTTCTCAAACCATTCTCGTGTTTTCTCGGGGTTCTGCTTCATGGCGTCCGAGAGCGTGCTGTAGATGGCTTTGTTTTGGAGAGAAGAATTGTCGGTGGAACTTTTCAGTCGCTCACCTATGAGTTTGAAGCCGTTGAGCACGTCAGAACTGACGTTGAGCGCAAGCATAGCCATGAGCACAACGTACATCAGGTTGATCATCTTCTGACGTGGTGAGACTTTTCTTTTCTTGATAGCCATTTC
>CACYEC010000367.1 GCA_902773225.1 uncultured Bacteroidales bacterium | reverse complement strand
GCAACTCGATGCCAACCATTATGGATGTTACTTCAGCTCCGCCGACCAAAGAGACCAACGCAGTGCCGTCACAGGAAAAGTGATGTCGTCTGGACAGACCTCACTCAACTTCCGCATCTTCTGGGATGGCGACCTTCAGGAAGAACTTTTGGACGGCACCAAGATAGACAAATGGAACGGTAACGGAACCTCCCGTCTTTACATCAACGGCAAGAATCCATACGACTACAACAGTTCGAGCAGTTGCAACGGGACGAAATCCACTCCTAACCTTCAGGCCGACATCTTCGGTGACTGGAGAGAAGAAATCATACTCTGGAACTCCAGCGACGGTGCCACAATTAATATCTTCTCGTCGAATATGGCCACAGACTACCGTGTGCCTACACTGATGCACGACCACACCTACCGAATGGCTGTGGCATGGCAGAACTGCGCCTACAACCAGCCACCACACCTTGGATACTATCTTCCCGACCTCTTCCGCACCAAGTTCGTGCCGATGAATGAATTCACTATGGAACAAACCGTGTCAGTTGGCGACAGTATCAACCCTGTGGTATTCTTGTACCGTAACTGCACTTCTGTGAATGTGGATTCCACTTTCACTCCTACCGAACACATAAAGGGACTCGACAAGGCCTTCACCATCAAACGCGACTACCTGAATCATTTGGTCACCATCACGGGAAAACCCGAGGTAGAGGGCGACTATGAGATTGTGCTCAGAGGGTCGGGCAACGCTGTTTTCAGTGGCAATGCCTACCAGAGTTTCATGATCCATGTGACATCGACCAATGACATCGTTTCTTTAAAGAAGGATGCCGACGACGACGCTTACTACAACCTACAGGGCATCCGTCTTGAGGGTGTGCCTACAGTTAAAGGTATTTATATCCACCAAGGCAAGAAGATATTCATCAAATAACCCCTTTTAAATCCCCTTAAAATAATATGCGCGATACATTAGTAGACAACTGCATGAAACTGGGTTTCGGCCTGATGCGATTGCCCAGGATAGAAGGCACTCAAGACATCGATTTGGAACATACAAAGAGGATGGTGGATGCCTTTATCGAGGCTGGTGGCAAGTACTTTGATACGGCATACATCTACGAGGGGTCAGAACCAGCCACTAAGGTCGCGCTCTGCGACCGTTATCCTCGTGAAAGTTATTATCTGGCTGACAAACTCAATGCCTCTGATTTCGCCTGCAAGAGCGAGGAGGAAGCTAAAAACGAAATAAAAGTCAGTCTTGAACGAACCGGGGCAGGCTATTTCGACTTTTATCTCCTGCATGGTATTGATGCGGGTAATAAAGAGAAATATACCCGATACGGCATTTGGGATTATATGAGGAAACTGAAGGCGGAAGGGCTGATTCGGCATTATGGTTTCTCCTTCCACTCCACACCGGAACTTCTTGAAGAACTTCTCACTGAGCATCCTGACATTGAGTTCGTCCAACTTCAAATCAATTATTCAGACTGGGAAGACCCTCTTATCTTGTCACGCCGTTGCTATGAAATAGCCACACGGCATGGAAAACCCATCATCGTGATGGAACCCGTGAAGGGAGGCAAACTGGCCGATCCACCCCAACAAGTGAAAGATATTCTCCAACGAGCCAACCCTCATGCTTCCTTTGCTTCTTGGGCTATCCGATTCGCCGCATCGTTGCCCAATGTGATGATGGTTCTCAGTGGAATGTCGAATATGGAACAGATGGAAGACAACTTGTCGTTCATGCGTCAGTTGCAGCCACTGGATGAAGAAGAACACAGCGTGTTGGAAATGGCATGCAAGTCGTTGTCTCAGTCCGACATCATCGGTTGTACCGCTTGTCATTACTGCACTCCAGGCTGTCCCATGGGCATTCATATCCCCGAGATTTTTGCAGTGATGAACGTTTACAAAATGTATGGCGACCTGAAGGAGACTCGAAATGATTATCAATGGCGTCCTGGAGGAGAGAAGGCTTCAGCATGTGTACAATGTGGGCAGTGCGAAGATGCTTGTCCACAGCACTTGCCCATCATTAGTTTGTTGGAGGAGGTGGTGAGAACGTTGGAAGAATGACATATAGATAGATTGTTGTGGAAATCCGCATAAATCATGTATTGAAAAAACATCCTTTTTTGTATGTTTAGAGTTAATAAATTATCTTTGCCTCAATAATTTATTAGCCCATGGGTTGTGAGCGGTTCAATATAAGGACCGTTGTCAACAAAAAGACTGACTCTTGAAAAGAACCCTCACCCTCATGCTGCTGACACTCTTCTCCACCAGCACTTTTGCACAACCACCCACAATCATGAGAAGAGACCGGCAGCTCGCTTCCTCTGGCTTTCCTCGTTACAGGAAAGGACGTGACTTCAATGTCCCTTTCATCGAGGTATTTAAAAATGGAGGTGACAAAGAGGCAAAGCGATGGTGGAAATTTTATCCGACATAATGCACGATTATGTCAGTTTTTTGTGCTAATTTTGTTTTTTGATTTGATTCTATTTGAATTTCTGTTGTAATACGTATTCAGGTGAAAATCTACGACATCTACAAATTTTGGACAACTTGTTGATGGTAAGGGTGTTGTTGGGAATATAGAGTAAAAAGATGCGATTTTAGGTTGAACAATGAAGAATTATCAGCTGGCTTAACTCCCTATTCAACTCCTTTTATAACTTTCGAAACTTCGGTTAGATAATTATATGGATATTATTATAATCAATAAAGAACATACAAATTCAAACCATTAAGATGAAAACAAAAACAATTCTTTTCCTCGCCCTGCTGCTTGCAATGACTCAGGGCGCATGGGCTGGAACCCCATGGAATGGCGAAAGTTTCTTCTTCGACCCGCTTGATAGTCATTACGACAGTTACAGCGGCAATCCCTACTCGGCACCGTTCTCCATCGAAGCCTACGCCATCAATACCGAAATCTATGGCCCAGGCACCGTCACCGTCAAGAACGGCGACGACATTGTCAACTCGGCTACTCCCGGCACACAGCTTACCGTGATACTCGAGGCTGGTGAGGGCTACATCGTCCACGGTGCAAACATCGACAATGTGGACATTGATTACAACACTTTCGAACGCCAGACCCCAACCTATTGGGTGGGCACCATAACGATGCCGGAAAGCGAGATCAACATCAAGCCCGAATTTGTAAAGCCCCACGCCGAACTTTCAGCCGACTCACGAGATGGTAAATACACTATCACCACTACCTGCACAGAGGTGACAACCCATAGTGGTTATGCACTGGGCGTGGAAATAGGCACCGAGGTGACGCTGACCGTTACACCAGCTGATGGCTATGCGATAGAGAATGTATTGGTCCAGAAATATAATGAGGGTATATATTATGACGTAGCAACAACTGCCAACAATGACGAATCCTACACCTTCGTGATGCCTTCCGAGGATGTGAGAGTCGTTGTTGACTACTATAAGACAGGAGGTGCCTACGACATCATATCAGGTTCAGAGGATGTCACCCTCCTGTTCTACAATGAAGACAACGACCCCATCAAAAAGGCCAACGAGGGCGATGTGGTAAAGATCTTAGTTACCGCTGGTAATGCTTCCGATTATGGCATGATGTATAATGATTATACAGCGGTGTTTACAGTGAAGGATGCAGACAATGAGAATATAAGTGTTTATAAAGTCCCTGGATTGGATGGTGGAGATAATGATGCCTTTACCATGCCAGCCAAGGCCGTCACGGTGAGTACAACATTCAAGCTCAGAATCATCGTTCCGTCCTCAATGCAAATACAAAATGGCACGTGTACCGTTACCGTTGGAGGAGAGTCACGCGACTATGCCGATGAAGGAGAGTTGGTCACCTGTACAGTTGCTCCTGATGAAGGCTATATGTTGACAAAACTCATGGTGTACTATCTTGACATGACAACCTATGAAACGGTGGATGTGGAATGTACGAAAGTCAATGAGACCACCTACACATTCTACATGCCCGACCGAGGCGTAACCGTCAATCCCATGTTAGCCCCTGTGCCCGACCAGAACAGTTGGATGGCATATCGCGCAGAGGCTTTTGCCAGTCAAGATGATAATGCTAAGACCATCAGCATTGCAACAGCCGAACAATTAGCTCTGCTGGCCTATAATGTGAACTACGGCGGTGAAACTTACGAGGGCTACACCATCACCATCGATGCAACCATGATAGACCTTGCAGATCACACATGGGAACCCATCGGCTACGAGGTAAGTAGTGGCGGAATGGAAGGTGGAATAGTAATTCCAGGCATGGGTGGCGGCAGTGCCTCCGGCTTCCTCGGCACTTTCGACGGCGCAGCCAGAGTTATCCGAAACATGAATGTCAAAAGCGACATTGGGGTTGGCTTGTTCTGCAGTGTACAATCGGATGCTACGGTGAAGAACATCCTCCTCTCCTCTCCCCTGGTGAAGGGAGAACAGTATGTAGGAGCCATTGCCGGTATCTGTTACGGCACCATCGAGAACTGCCACGTTATCGATGGCGACTTGGAGATGGTCGAAGCATCAGAGAGTGATGAAGGTACGGCCATTTATCCTGGTAATGTCGAAAGCTCCCCCTCAGGCCTCGGCGGCATAGCAGGTGGGGTGCTGGGCGGCAGCATTGCAGGATGTACTGTTATCCGTACCACTATCTATCCTCTTGTGGAAGATGCTCAGTACATAGGTGGCATTGTAGGTGTTATCTCATTAGGCATAGACTTCGCCACTTATTCTCCCATACTTGCCACACTGAAAGACTGTCTCTTCACGGGTAACATTTCCAAGCAACAAGATCATCAATACGTAGGTGCTATCGCAGGTATGAGTCAGAACATGAACACCATCACCGGAAACTATTATATTGATGGAATTAACCCACATACCATTCCAAACTCAACGCTTTTGGGTATAAACGGCGCTGACGTTGCCGGTGCCCGCCTTGCTATAGTATCAGAAGAACTGCCATCGAACATCGGGGTGGAAGGGACACGGTATGCCTACAGTGGTGTGCTTCCCTATACTTATGGTCTGTACTATAATTTCAAATATTACCTCTCGTCAACGGCTCCTTCAGGAATGGACATCACGCTGAGCAACGATGATGACAACAGCACGCTGATCAGCAACTACAGCGGAATGACAGGTACTGTGACCCTTGCTGACCGCACGTTCTATAAGGACGGTTCTTGGAACACCATCTGCCTGCCTTTCACTATCGACGACATTGCTGATTCGCCTCTCTGCAATGGGAACGAAACAGTGGAACTGTGGCAGATGTCCACTACAGAAGACAGTGGTTTTGATGAAGAGTCGGGAACCCTTACCCTGAACTTCGAGAACTGCATTGATGATGATGGCGTATCTACACTTATCGCCGGCCGTCCCTACCTTATCAGATGGACAGACACAAGCGGAACACTTGAAAACCCCGTATTCACTGAAGTGACCATTTCCGCCACCTCACCAGAAGATGACAACACATTCGGTATGAACGACGAAGTCACCTTCATAGGCACCTTCGCCCAGCAGACCTTCGAGACAGAAGACCGCAGCATCCTCTTCCTCGGTGCGGAAAATACCCTCTATTATCCCCTGGCAGAGACAAGCATTGGTGCACAGCGAGCCTACTTCCAACTGAACGGCATTACTGCCGGTGACCCCATTGACCCACAATCGGGGAACATCCGCGCCTTCGTGCTGAACTTCGGTGACGAAACTACATCCATTGACCATTTACCATTTACCATTGACCATGAGGCTGACGCATGGTACGACATGAGCGGTCGTAAGTTCAACGGCAAGCCCTCGAGCGCTGGCGTTTATATCAATAATGGACGTAAGGTCTTGATTAAGTGAGAATAAGGAGAACCGAGGAAAGGCATAGTGTCACCTGTCATCTTCTTGAATAGAATCTCTATCAATAACCATGAGGTGCATGGAGCGATGCGGAATGCACTTGCGGTTAAGTTCAGTTATCTGACAGTGCCCCTGAAAGGAACGTCTATCCTTCTCAGGGGCACTCTTTCATCGTGCTGGAATATTTAAGCCATAGGAATTTCCGCAAAATACATACATGGTTGCGTAACACTAATGCGAAGTTATGCCATTCCATTTCACTCATCGTGTTCGAAAAGTACCAACGTGACCTT
This sequence comes from uncultured Bacteroidales bacterium, assembly GCA_902773225.1. Taxonomy (GTDB): domain Bacteria; phylum Bacteroidota; class Bacteroidia; order Bacteroidales; family Bacteroidaceae; genus RUG11857. Next base: position 48 of record CACYEC010000367.1, on the reverse strand, counting down.
CTGACACGTGTGCTTGATTATGACCACTGGGACCGCATTCGTCTCTTC
>CACYEC010000366.1 GCA_902773225.1 uncultured Bacteroidales bacterium | reverse complement strand
GGCCACCTGAGTTGTCTTCTCATTCTGTTCATTGTGAATTACAATGGTACGGCTCTTCATTTCAGAAATGACAAATTCACTGCCATTGACCGTTTTGAACTTGGTCTCATCCTCTATGGCATCTTCCACAAAGCGGTCAAGCTTTTCCTGCCAGGACATTTCCTTGGTCAGGCTCTCAACGCTCTTTTCAGAATCAATCAAATTCTTGATGGCCTCCCTGCAGAAATCTTTGAACACTCCATCTTTGCGTTCGAATCCCATTTGCCCGTCGCTCTTCTCTATAGGACGCAGACCTTCTACAAAGTCAGTGTAGTCGTATGATGGATGGAACTGCACGAACTTGGTCACGGCCCCCATTTCTTCCGCTATTGCCTGAGCCATAAAAGTCTTTCCTGTGCCAGGGGAACCAGTCAAAATGAGATTGTGGTTCTCTCTTAATAAATCAATATACTCCTGATACTTATGACTCTTCTCTTCCAATAACTCTGTAGATGACATATCTTTACCTGAAATCAAACTGTTTACATATTCAATGACTTCCTTCAATTTTTTGTCTGGCTTGTGAATGGATTTACGATAGGAACCATAAACTGGACCGTCAAAGTCTTTTTCATCTGTATTTATATACCTGACAGTACATTGGCATTTTGTGGCTCCATCAATCTTGGTAGTCGCAATGTTACTTGTTACCACTCCTACGGCTTTAATACGCATGAAGGGTAGATCGTGCTTGCTCCCTTTTGTAGAGGTTGATTTCAAAATGATAATGTCTCCTTCAGAAATGGATTGAGCCAACGTAAGCATCTTTTGGTCGTTAGAATTACCATCATCATGCTTGCTCTCCCATATCCCCTCGCTGAGAAATCTATCAAGTTGTGAATCTGTGCTGCCAAATGCGTATCCAACAAACCAAAACATCTTTTGGGGTTTGCTCTTCCCAAAGTAATGAATTCCCACACGCATATAGAAATCATAGAACGATTCACGGGTTACGTCATACTGTGAGATAATAAATCTGTTCATCTCTGGCCGTGAATTAAGGTCACCTTTGTACCCGAAGCCCTTAGCTGCAGCTTGTAGCAGTTCCTTCGTGTACATGTTAATAACTTTATTGTCAGAGTAAAGACAAGCTATCTTCCATTTTACCGCATCACCGAAGTCTACGCTTTCAACACCTTCCAAGTCGCCTTGTAGTGCTTTCTCAGCTATTGTCGCTATCTTATCTCTGACAACATTGAACGCCTCCTCGCTTGTTTCACAATTGTATTTTGCCAGCCAACAATATTTTTCATCGTACTTCGCTGGCATGCCATCTTTAGGTAATTGGTCATACATATAAATACCAAATTTCAAAGATGTACCACCCCAAATAGATCCAAGACGGTATGTCTCAGACTCTAACCAATAACAAAACGAATCATTGCGATTGAGATTAGTATACTTCTCTATTGGCATCGTACGTAGAGATTCCACAGGAAACTGTTTTAGGAACTTCTCTTTCAACTTAGCTTCATTTTCCAGATTCTTTTTAATAGCTGCTGTAAGGTCTGGCCTTAGTCGCCATACAAAGTGACCCTTTTCGTCATTGTAGCCATTCATGGAGATAATCCAGTATTGCATCTTATTCCCCTGCATGACAGCGAAATCGCCAACTGCTTTCTGCACTGCACGGCCGAAATTCATAATAAGAGCATTTAGTGATGATGCTTTATCGTTGAATTCCAGAGCAACATCTGAACATGATCCCTCATGGTTTGGCGAATAATAGAACTTAAGCAGGGCGAACTTGTAGTTAGCCCATAGATTATACTTATCCGAAAGGAGAGAATCCCAATCCAATTTTAAGTCAGGAACAGTATACATTCCGTTGACGAAGGTCTCTTTGTATATTTTCATTGTTATATCTAATTTTATTGCTGTCACTGAAGTGAACCGATGAATCTGTATTACTCATTTTCAGAATAATTATTGTAACTATTCATATTCCGAACGGGTGCATTCTGCAGCCTTTTCCGAAGTATCCGTCATCATGCCTGATGCTGGGTTGATATGTATATACTTGGCAGAGCCGGGTCGTTCTTCCACATCATGTCCGTTCGACTCCAAGTCAGTGATGCAGGAGCCGGTGGCATAGCAGTACATGGTGATGATGATATTGATGGCACCATTCACCTCTTGTTCCGACGCAGTAGGTGAGATATGCGATTCGCTGTTTCGCCATTCTTTCACCATGAGGAGCCACTGATAAAGCCGCTGTTTGTTTTCATTCTCACTGTATTTCAGTTGCCAGAGCGGTCTGACCGCATGAATCACATTTGCCCATGTCACATCCTCGCCCTCATAT
>CACYEC010000365.1 GCA_902773225.1 uncultured Bacteroidales bacterium | reverse complement strand
TGGAGGGTGCAACACCCCACCCCGCCTTTCAGGCACCCCTCCCCTTAGATGGGAGGGGAGTCGATAGAGCCTTTCACGTTAGATGGGAGGGAAGTTGTTAGAGGGGAAGATGATTGTTGTTGGAGGACAAGAAAATATCTTCCAATTCATTAAAAGAGTGGATGATGGCATCTGCGGCGGCGGGGTCGTGCTGTTCATCAGTCCATCCGATGCCTTTGAACCAGACGGTGTGGCAACCGATGGACTTGGCGGGAATGATATCCTTCGAGTAAGAGTCGCCGATGACAGCCACATTGGCAGGAGCGAGACCAAGCGTCTCCACTCCTAATTGGAAGATGCGCGGGTCGGGTTTTCGCACCCCCACCACCGCCGACTCGATGACCTCGCTGAAGAAGGGCAGTTGGAAATCATCGAGAACGGTGTGGATATTGCCGTAGAAGTTCGTCACCAAGACCATGGGATAACGACTGGACAGGCGTTGGAGAATGGGGCGATTGGTCATCAGAACGTTCTTGACATAACCGTAGCAGTCGTGGGCGATGGTGTCAGTCCAGGATTTGATGATGTCTTCTTTTTGTGAGGTATGAGGCAGATGGAGGTAGCCTTGTTGCACGAGGAAGCGGATTTCTATTTCCACCTTCATCTGTAGCACGTCGAGGAAGTTGTGCTGAGGCTGGATAATGGGACTCCTCGCCAATGTCCTTTCACCATGGACATACGCTTCGCGGAACTGCTCCTTGGTAAGGGTCAGTTGGCAGCGTTGGTAGGCTTTCCACAAGACTTCAGACCAATGTACGGCAGGTGTGTCGATAGTGCCGCCGTAGTCGAATATGAGGGCTTTGATGGGGTTCATATATCTAAAAGGGAGTTAAAAAGGGAGTTAAAAAGGGAAAATAAGCACTTTCGTGCTGGACGATACTACTGCAATAAAAAGCTATTGTCTTGTGCCAAGGACTCAAGTAGATGCTTGCGCTTACCTCTATTCGCCGGTGAATTTGCCTACAGAGAGGATGACGCCAGAGGAACGTTCGCAGATGGCATAGATGAAGGGGCGGTTGGCATGGAAAGTTGATAATTCCGGGAAAGCAGCTCCGGCCATCGCCGCGACAGTTACGACAGAAGTCTCAGTGCCTTCCTCGTTCACATTGATTTTGGCTTTCTGCCTCATCATATCTATATATACAGGGCTTGAACACATGTTGATGATTTCCTTGCATCCCGGGTTGAAAGCCTGGTTGACGCCCATATTCTTCAGCAGTCCAGTCAGTCCTCCAGGCATATTTTCGGTGTCGGTAGCAGTCTCGAAGCGAGGCAACTTCAGATTCACGAGGTATGATCTTGTGAACTCGACATTTGTAAACGCCGTTTTGTCTTCAGCCATCAGCGCAATTACATCGTCAATGGTCTTTCCCTCCTCGGGCAGCCATATTGTCATGTTCCACAACCCGTTACCGTAAGGGATACTGATGACCGAATAGGTGTCGTTGCGTAGATAGGCGATATCCGCATCCATCTGCATCATGGGCATCTTGATTTGTTTTCCCGCTTCAGTAGTGAAAGTTTCCGTTTTTGTGTTCTTGGGGTCAAACTTTTTCGCCCAGTCAGCCTTGAAGTAGATGGCATTCAGCAGATATGAAACCACGGAAGGATCCACATTTTCGATGATGGATGGAATCACTCCACGTGTCTTATCCTTGCACCATCCATTGATGTAGTCGAGCGTCTTCGGTGAGGAGAAGTCGAGCGCCTCCGCCTTAGCCTTGTAATACTCCTGCATGTCTTTCTGGAACTGCTCCTTCAGTTGGTAGTTCTTGTTGAGGAAGATGGCGTTCGCTATATCGAGCGTCACTTTCTCGTCCGCCTTGGGTAGGTTTTCGATGAGCGTCTTGCAGAAATCGTTCACCGCTTGAATGCCCCCTTCATGGAATCCGAGGGTCTGCTCCAGTTCCTGTTCGGTCTTTCCCGTCGCCGCATCGTTTACCATGCCCAAAACGTAGGTAATGCTCAGGGGCGAGTAGATGAAGCTCTTACTCTTTTGTTCGGTGTCGTTCGCCATCTTGAGGAAGTCGAACGCGAAGGCGTTGTTGTCGTTGACAAACACTCGCTGCGCCTCCGTCAGTTGAACCATTTTCTGCGGAGCAATCATATAAACCACTTTTTTCGAAGTATTCTCATCATCCTCATGGTCGGAGGAGCACGACAGCATCGTCAGGCTCAAGGCCAGTGATGCCAATAAGCATAAATAAATCTTTTTCATTGTTATTATTTTTATTATATTCATATCTAACTGCTCAATCATTGGGTAATCGTCCATATCAAAGACATTAAGCGATGGGCGACCCTTTTAGGGTCGATGGGTAATTCGTATTCGCTTATGATCCGTAGGTGCATTCCGCTTCGCTCCATGCACCCACGGCTACTAAGAGGCGTCCCTTTCAGGGACATGGCAGAGTAGTTATATTCATTTCTTATTGAAATTGATTCGCAGTCCGACATCCATACTAAATTCCAGAGGTTTGTCCATGTAATGAGTGGGGATATCGCTATGATTGTCGAAATGATAGGTCAGTCCCGGCTCAGCATAAATGCTAAGCATATTGTTGAACTTCAGTTCCGCTCCCACCCCGCAATCGACAGAGAACTGCAAGGGTTTGACGCTGAGTTTATCCGTCCTGTCCCAATTCTTATAATACCGTCTTCCCCTCACCATCTTCTCCACGATAGTTCCTGCCGATGCATAGATATTGAACCGTTTATTGTTCCAAAAAATATACTCCGCACTGACGGGTATGCCTATATATGTGAGTTTCTGTTCCGACCTTAAGTTAGGGTATCGAGACCTGATATCGGACGATATATAAGTGTAAGAGAGTCCTGTCTCCAAACTCCACCGCTGACTCAGTTGATAACGGAGAGACACGCCAAACCGTATAGGGATATGATTTGACACAAACTCTTCTACATCATCATTCAAAGTCTCCCGAATGTGTGGACCTCCACGATGGGCAGAGGTTTTCTCTTTATTGTCAGCATGATTGTCGTCTTTTTCGTTGTTGTCCACATCCTGTTCGCCAGGAAAACCAGCATAAAGATTACCACCCATAAACCGATTCCTTTCTACACCACTCTCGTAGAGGTTCGACACATAGATTTTGGCCGCCAGCCGGTTCTTGACGGGAGAAGCGCTTCGGAGTTGAAAATCCGAGGGACGTACAATCCGCTTTTGTTCGGTGGTCTGTGGTTTGTTGTCAACAGATTTCTGTTGTACGGCGTCTTGTTGGGTTTGAGATGTTGATGTTTCTGTCTGTTGTGCAGTCTCTTCCTCTTCTGTTACGGCTGTGTTTGGTGTCACTTCTTTTTCTACCGCTTTATCCTTCGTTGTGGTAACGACGCTCGTCGTCAGATTGTTTGGGAGATGCGTAGTTGATGCACCTTTATTATCCCGTGCAGGTTCGATGCTTTCGGTTTCTTCCTGCTCTATTATCTCCGATATAGTTTTTTGGGGTTCAGTCTTCGTGCTTGAAATGCTTGACGCGACTTGTCGTTGTTCATCGGAAGGGTTGGTCCTCCACATCAGCCAGCCAAGTCCAACCATCGTAATGACCACTGCCGCGGCAGCCCATCGTTTGCCCCAGAGTGGCATTCCACTTGTCTTCTTGTTCCCTGCCAGAGCCTTCTCCAGTTCGCCCCACGAGATGTCGGGAGCGGGCTGTCTGTAGTCCGCCAGCTTTTGCTGCATGTCCTTTCTTGTCTGTTCCTTCATCGTGAGCGATTTTTAGAATTATTGAACTCTTTAATCTTTTTGGCAAGCAGGTTCTTGGCTCTGCTGAATTGCGAGCAAGATGTATCTTTCTTGATTCCGAGCAGTTCGGCAATTTCTTGGTGACTTTTGTTCTCGAAGACATAGAGGTTGAACACCGTTCTATATCCAGTGGGCAGTTCTCGTATCATCTGCTGGAACACCTCCGGAGGTATGTCGTGAATGGTGGGGTCTTCTTCCTCCTGTTCGTCAGCCACATCTCGGTCGAGAAGTTCAAAATCGTGCAAGTGTCGTTGTTTGAGAAATCTCAGCGCTTCATTGACGACAATCTTGGTGCTCCACGC
>CACYEC010000364.1 GCA_902773225.1 uncultured Bacteroidales bacterium | reverse complement strand
GTCTCGTAGCCTTCCTTCTCTACCTTCACCTGCCACAAGCCCTGGGGCACGTCCCACGCATACTTGCCCTCTGCGTCGGTCAGCAGAGGATTCTCCTGGCGGTATGCCTCCGCGTTCCACTTCACTACCTCGTCGTGCTGGTCGCCATATTCGTCCTCTCCTGTCTGCTTGAAGTAAATGGTGGCCTTGGCATTCTCCACACGATTATCGGCAACGGCTTCATAAACATAACCGGAGGGGTCGATAGCTACGCCAACGTAGGGGAATTTGTTCGGTTTGCCGTTTTCTGCACGGTAACGGGCCTTCCACCACTTATCTTGTTTCTTCCTGTATTCCTCATCGCAACTCAGGAAACAAAGCTCGCCTTCGTAATAATACATTTTATTTTTAAAGGTTTCGTCGTTCGCCATACCTGCTCCCAACTTAGCAAGTGCAACAAAAACACTTCCCAATACAGCATTGATAGTCAATCCTCCCGATGGGATTATGGTTTCTATACCTTTTTGGATAGTCTCTGTAGAACCCAGATCAGCTAAAGCCAATCCGTAATAGAATGCAACTTGGTATTTGAAGAAATCGAATATGTCTTTCCTGAGTCTATTAGCATTCTCTTGGTCTTCTAAGCAAGGGTTGGGAACAGAATTTAACATGGTTTCCAGTTCTCTTAATTTTTCAATCATTTGCTTAATATCGTTGAGGACTGCTGCCCATGAAAAGACTTCTCCGACTGTCTTGAAGGCATCCAACAATTTAAGGGTCTTTTGACCAGCAGAGGTCAAGGGAACGGGGATTACGTGTTTTGCTTTAAGAGGAGTGTAGCCGTCGTATGCCAACTGACGCATGGCATCTGAGACAAACTTCATGTTCTCCTTGCTCTTATGAAGTTTAGCAAGAGTTTTTGCTGCCTTTGAACCTTCTTCAACAACTTTTCCCGCTTTCTGACATTTAATCAAGAACTGGGTTTCCCTAATAGTATATTGAGCTATCTTAGATTCGCAGAATTTCCAAGCCCCCAATGAACAATGCCTACTAAAATCCACAACACCCTGAATGCTAATATAAATACATGTAAGAGCATTAAACCACCAATCAGGGTCACCAACGATGCCTCTAAGGGGAGCCAATCTATCTGCTGCTTTTCCTCTCACCTCCATGCGGTAATCGTTCTGGAAATCAACAAGAACATAGCGCCCTTCCTCCACAAGTTGATAGATGGTACTTCCGTCGGTCATGTTGATGGCGGTGTAACCCTCATGCAGCAGTTGATCAGGAGAAAGACCATCGGTATGGGTCACACTGACGTTATCACCCATGTCAACATTGTACTGATCAAAGCCTTGAAGGAATCCATCTACATCAATCCCGTCAAGTTCGATATCTATGGTATCAACCAGTTCGTCGAGCGTCATGTCTGTTTCGCCTTCCTCACCGATGGTTGACAGGTCTATGCCCATCAGTTCTGACAACTCATCAAACAATTGACGCTGCTTGTCGGCATTCGTTTCTGTGCTCCAGGCTGTCAAGACACGCTCAAACTCCTCGTTTATGGCAGCCATATACTCTCTGTAAAAGTCCATCAGATGGGTGACGAGGTACTGCATATTTGCATCGATCTTTCGTTCCGTTTCATCCAAGAAATCCACATCCACGTTGCAAACAGCATCATTCTGCAAGTTGACGCTGCACATCCAATGGCCCGTATGGCCGTCATATTCTGCACGGAGAAAGTCAACTTCGCCATTCACGGTCTCATATTCCAGAATCACATGCTTCACTAAGGAGGAGTCTGTTGTATTGAGGATGATCTCGAACAGGAAGGGATTGCTCGTGTGCACGTAGGCCGAATACCACTGATCGTTCAGGCTCATGGGATTCTCGTAGTCGAAATCAATGCACAGCCGTTCTGCATCCGAGATGACCGAACTGTAATCATTGGGGTTATTGAAATTGCTTACCAGGGGAGGGTACATCAACACATGAAGAGGATGAATCTTGTCCTTGTTGTACATCACATTCACAGTCTCTGTCCTTGCCTCTCGTCCCTGCTTCGTGGTGATGACGGCATAAACAGGAACGGTTGACAAGTTGGGACAGTCGGGCAGTTCCACATGCAAAGACCAACTGCCATCTGCCAGTGATTGGGTCTCGCCTATCAAGAGGTCGTTGCCTGCATAAACGCGGATGGGGCTGAGGGCTGGAGCATGACCCGATACTGGGAACGAGAGTTTATAAATCGATTTGGGGGCGACGATGGTCATGTACTTCACATCGCAGGTGGCGACACCGATGGGCTGGGTCAATTCCCTGCCGTCAAGGTCGAACTGAACCTGGGCCGATGCAACCAGGGTGCCTTGGTCTATCGCAGTCAGAATGAAGCGGGCTGGCTCATCCAAATAGGCTTGGTCGATGGGAATGATCACACGACCGTTCTCCACCGTGGCTCGAACCATCTTTGTGCCGGTCATCGACGAACCTTCCACAAACGATGCCGCTAAGGATGGATAGTCCACCAGCAGACGCACGTTGCTGACGCGGTCCTTGATGCTCTCCTTGAAGGCGATGGCTGCACGGAGGGTCACGTTGCTACTGGTGCTCACCTCTGTCTTGTTGGGCATGAAGGTGGTGCGAGTCTCGTCGATGTAGTAGTACGGCGAAGCATCCAATGTCGGAATCTTGTTGTTCATCACTGTGGCTATGATGCCGCTCTCCACCTTCACCTTGCTCCGAACATAGTCTGTGCCTTCGGTCAGGCCCACCGAACTGTAGTCGCTCAGGTTGAGCAATTGGCTGAGTAGCGGGTCGCTTCCCATCGTCACCACGGTGTAGTCACCATCCTTCAGGCCTGCAAAACTTAAGGTCGGCTCGATGAACGACTCCTGACGGCACAGCAGTCCGTCTGAGTCGTAAAGGGCTGCCGTCACGGCCTGGTTGTCGGTCTGAAGGAACGACACCTCGATGCCGCCAAGTTCCTTCAGGGCGAAAAGCACTGAATCGACCCAATCCTCATCAGTGTTGAGCGTTACGGTCGTCTCAACGGGCATGAAACTGTCCTTCAGACTTGATGCGGTCAGACGGATACGGTCTCCGGCTTTCGCGCCGCTGAGCAACTGAACTTCGGGGTACTGTACCATGAGGCTGTCCAAGGGCTCGCCCGTCGTCTCGTTGTAGGCTGAGATGCTCACATCGGCATAGTCGCTGTAATAGGGCAGCGTGATGGTTGCTTCGGCTGATGCCGTGGTGGTGTAGGTGAAGTCGTAATGAATCGTGGGACCTGCGAGGGGAGACAGGACAAGGTTGAAGTTATTCGACGAACGGTCTGGGGCGGGCTGGATGCTGGGAGTGGATAATCTGGCATACTCCACTGACTTTCGCGCTGCCACATATCCTCTCGCGCTGGCGCTAAGGGTCAGGTCTCCTGTCAGCGTGGTCAGTTGGTACCTGCCTAATGGGTCGGTGGTGGCGGTGAACAACTTGCCCACGGTGCCGTTCATCATCAACGAGGCGGTGACGGTGGCCATGCTGATGGGATGTCCGTCGGGGGTGGTCACCTTGCCGCTCAAGGTCACGGAGTCGGGCTGGCTGAGCGTGTGGATGGTCTGCGACGTGGTTTCAGTCACCACCAGTTCCGTTCGGGGAGGTGCGCCGTAGTGCGCTGCCAAGTCGGGGGGAAGGGTGATGCCGTAGAACAGGCGTGTGCCATCCACCTGACGGGAGAGTGATGGGCCGGTGCCGAGGCGGTTGCCCATGGCATCCATCCAGACGATGGTGGTCTGGCCGGTCACGTCTGTGGGAATGCCTCCTGTCTCTTCGGAGGGGGTCTGAACGGTCAGCTCCACGGTGTGCATGGGTTGCACGGACTTGAAGGTCATCTCCATCGGCTGGTTACCGAGGGTGAGGGTGTCGGTGGAGGCTATCAATACGCCCTGGGAACTCACCAAGTGGGCTGTGTAGGGCTCGTCGTTGGTCTGGGCGTAGAAGATGTAGGAGGGGCGTTCATCAACGAGATACTTGGTCTGTTCGCCTGTCCGGGCGTTGAAGAGCTGCAGCGACATACCCTGATAGCGTCCGTCGGTGAAGTTGTCTGGCAGGTCAACGGTGATGTCCTCTGCCTCGCCATCGGGGATGGGGAGGATGGAGGCGAATTTGTTCCAAAGCGCATCTGC
>CACYEC010000363.1 GCA_902773225.1 uncultured Bacteroidales bacterium | reverse complement strand
TCCAACAGCATATTGATGTCAAGGTCAGGGGCGATGAAAACCTTATCGTTATTGAACATGTCGAGCATGTTCTGGTTTGCCTGACGGAAATTGTCGATTGAGACTTGGAACGCCCAGAAACTACTCTCCAAGCGTTTCACAAGTCCATTCTTGCGGATGCCGGCCAAACTGCGGCTGACGAGCTCGGCGTTGTCATATAAGCCGTTTGCGACTTCGGGTTTCAGATATGCGATGGCTTGATAGCGGGCGTAAGTCAGTTCCTTGTCAAGCGTCTGCATGGCTTGCTCGAAAAGGTCTGCCAGATGCTCGTTCAACTCGTATTTGCTCTCGATGGGGCGTTCCACCTTTGGGAAACCGTTCACGTCCTTGTTGTATCGAGGCACACTCTCAATGTCGGTACGAGTGCGACGGACAGTAAGCGGCTTGATTACTCGGTCGCGCACTTTCTCGGCAAGTCGCTTAAAGTCTCTGATGTCGGCATCGGGATTGTTGCGCAGCTTTCTGAACTCCACAATCAGCGGAGAGAAGAATGCCGTCAGATTGCCCACGCCGTCAATGGTGCAATGGCGAGGGTCTTGGAACAGCAGGATTTGGTTGTAAAGGTCAGCAGGAGAATTGTTCATCGGCGTAGCCGAAATAAGCATCACCTTTTTCTTGTAGCCAGGGATATTGCCAGTCTCGATGCGAGGCATCTTGCAAATCTCCTGCAACTGCTCGAATGCGGATGTGGTGTGGCTGCGGAACTTGTGCGCCTCATCCACAAGCACAAGGTCGTATTCATCGGCGTTCCAATAGTTGTAGTTGTCTTCATCAAGGATTTTGGAAAGGCTTCCGTTGCTGATGAAGTTCGCATATTTGTCGATGCCGAAGTCCTTGAACGTCGTTTTCCAGTTCTGCTCAACGGCAGGTGGAAAAACAACAAGGATTTTTGTGTGGTCACGACCGTTCTCTATCAAGAATTTCTTGGCAATCATCGTTGCGATGACTGTCTTTCCGAGACCGACCACATCTGCCAAGAAAAAACCGTCGTAGCGAATAAGTTTCTGATAGCCCTCAATGACGGCATCCATTTGGTAGTCATATTTTGTGTAGCCCTCTGGCATGTCAAACGGGTCTTCATCGTCTGTTTCCAGCACACGGTCGGAGAAATACTCCATGAGCATTTTGATATAGAGGTCGTATGGTGATACGTCTCCCTTGAGGTAAGTGTGTTCGATGGTGGTTTTTACGTCTTCTGCCGTAATTTCGCTACCCTTTGCTTCTTCCCAAAGGAGTTCAAACTCGTCTTTGGCGAATTGCACATCCTCGTATTGGGTAAGCTTGACATTGAACTCATATTGCTGGTCATCGGAGATGCCCAATCCGTTGCCGGAAAGATTGCTCGACCCTGTGATGACCATACCTTGCGTGTACTGGTTGAAATCGTCGGGGTAGAGTACATAAATCTTTGCGTGTATCTTCTTCGAAGGATGGGCGCGAAGTTCCAGTTTTCCATCGAGAATATCTTGAACCATTTGGAACATGCCTTCCTCGATTTCTTTCTTGTAGTGCGAGCTTTCAATGTCTCGCCGCATCTCACGCAGGTAGTCTTTCTTTACTTCGTCCTCCGCGCCAAAGAACAGTTGTCCTCGTCTGGCAGCGTCGGCAATATACTTATCGACATTGATACCTATTAGCACTCTGACCTTCTTGATACTGTTGAGGAAAGGACGCAGAGAAAAATAACCTGAAGCCCGAAGAAAACCAACAACCGCATCAAGGTTTTGAATCTGAGGGTTGTGTTCCAGTACACCCTCAAACTCTTTCATAAGTGTGTTGCCGTCTCTATTTGTGAAAAATTTGGTGCTCATAGGTGATTTTATCAAAAACGGATCTCCAATGTAGTGCCAGAAAGCCGACCAAAGCTTATCACTACAAAGGAGTCCGTTGTATGGTTTTTCTTGAGTGGTGGTCGTTTACCTGGATAAGAGTATGAAATACTCTTATTTCAAAACGCAAAAATACGATTTTTTCTCAGATTTTCTGTCACACCATGCGAAAAAGTAAGATTATTTAAGTGTTTCAATCTTGTATGCCTACCAGCCAAATGCACTGATTCTGCCTGACAAAAGGGGCAATTTGAAAGAGTTGCTTGATTTCGAGCAGTTCAGCCCGATACTTAATCCGGTTTTTCGGAAAAACAGCCATATGGGATAACTGCGCCCAATCGGTTAACAAATATTAAAATCAGTAGGAATAGAGGCCGATTGAGCGAAAAAATATATCTTTGCAAACGAAACAACGAGCTCGTGGAAGGGCTATACAGGGTTCTGCCCTCTATGCGGCTCGACAATGGATTTACAGAACCCTCCTCAAGGACAATATTCAATCATTTTTTAAGATGAAAGTAAAGATTCTGTTGATGCTACTTGGCATGCTACTTGGCACTGTCCAGATGGGCTATGCCAGAACGAACTCCGGTGCCACTTTAGGTGATGTGACCGGCGACGGTGTTGTCGATATCGACGACGTGAACGCAGTGATTGACGTGATTCTGAAAAAGCACGAGCCCGCTGTCGGTGAGGACCCCAACTACG
>CACYEC010000362.1 GCA_902773225.1 uncultured Bacteroidales bacterium | reverse complement strand
TCCACTCCGAGTTTGTCAGCGATGATGTCAATCACTTTTTCTTCAATTTCTGACATAATAGTAATTGTTTTAAATGTTATTAATAAATATGGTTTGTCTTTTCGGGTGCAAAGTTACGGATTTATCTCATTTCGTGCAAGAAAAGATTTGCGCAAAATGCAAATCGTTGCACAAAAATCAGCATTTGTGCAACGATTTAACATTTCGGAGTGTTATATCTCTACTTTTCAGCACTAACCTTCGCTGCGGTTGTTGCGTTTACGCTCCAGATGGTCGAGGATGATTTTGCGCATACGCATGCTCTTCGGTGTCACTTCCACATACTCATCTTCCTTGATGTATTCGAGCGCTTCCTCAAGCGACAGCACCACGGGGGGGATGATGTGTGCTTTCTCGTCGGTACCCGATGCGCGTACGTTGGTGAGTTGTTTGGTCTTGGTGACATTGATCACGAGGTCGTTCTCATGGACATGCTCACCCACAACCTGTCCCCCATAGACCACATCGCCTGGGAAGATGAAGAACTTGCCGCGGTCCTGGAGGTGGTCGATGGCGAAAGCAACAGCCGTTCCGCTGTCCATGGCAATCATGGAACCGTTGACGCGCCTTTGCATGTCGCCCTTGTAGGGTTGGTAGTTCTTGAACCTGTGTGCCATGATGGCCTCACCCTGGCTGGCGGTGAGCACGTTGGTGCGAAGGCCGATGATGCCACGCGATGGAATCTCGAACTCGATGTTCACACGGTCGCCCTGGGCTTCCATGCTGAGCACCTCGCCTTTCCTTCGGGTCACCAAGTCTATCATCTTGCTGGAGAAGTCCTGTGGAACGTTGATGGTGAGTTCCTCTATCGGTTCGCATTTCACGCCGTTGATTTGGCGGAAGATGACCTGGGGCTGACCCACTTGCAGTTCATACCCTTCACGGCGCATGGTTTCTATCAGCACTGACAGGTGTAGCACACCACGGCCGCTGACAATCCAACTGTCGGTGCTGCCTTCCTTCTGTTCCACCCTCAGCGCCAGGTTCTTTTCCAGTTCGCGGTCAAGGCGGTCGCCGATGTGTCGGCTGGTGCAGTACTTGCCCTCCTTGCCGAAGAGTGGAGAGTTGTTGATGGTGAAGAGCATGCTCATCGTCGGCTCGTCTATTTTGATGGTGGGCAGTGCGTCGGGTTCTTCGAAGTCGCAGATGGTGTCGCCTATCTCGAAGTTCGTCAGTCCGATGACGGCGCAGATGTCGCCGCTGCCAACGCTTTCGGTGGCGCGGTGCCCCATGCCCTCGAAGGTGTGCAGTTCCTTGATTTTGGTTTTCTCCTGACTGCCGTCTCTGTGGGCGATGGTGATGTTCATGCCGTTCTTCAGTACTCCGCGGTGAACTCGTCCCACGGCGATACGTCCGGTATAAGTGGAGTAGTCGAGCGAGGTGATGAGCATCTGAGGACTGCCCTCCAAGTATTCGGGCGCCGGTATATACTTCACGATGGTGTCGAGCAGGTAGGTGATGTCGCCGGTGGGGTTCTTCCAGTCAGAACTCATCCATCCGTTCTTGGCCGAACCATAGACCACAGGGAAGTCGAGTTGCTCCTCGCTGGCGTTGAGGTTGAACATCAGGTCGAACACCATCTCATACACCTCCTCGGGGCGACAGTTGGGCTTATCGACCTTGTTCACCACCACGATGGGCTTCAGTCCTATTTCCAGGGCTTTCTGCAACACGAAGCGGGTCTGTGGCATCGGACCTTCGAACGCATCGACCAGCAGCAGACAACCGTCTGCCATGTTGAGCACTCGCTCCACCTCGCCTCCGAAGTCGCTGTGTCCCGGGGTGTCGATGATGTTGATTTTCGTCCCCTTGTAGTTGATGGACACGTTTTTCGACAGGATGGTGATACCGCGTTCTCGCTCCAGTTCGTTATTGTCGAGCATGAGTTCACCTGTCTGTTGGTTTTCGCGGAAGAGGTTGCCTGCCATGAGCATCTTATCCACCAATGTGGTCTTTCCGTGGTCCACATGGGCAATGATGGCTATGTTCCTGATGTCTTGCATAAAGAATCGTCTTTAAATGTCTGTTTATCCTTTACTTTCCAATCGCCCCCACGTATATAATAGGAAAAACGGGGGGTGTTGGCTCTTTTTACCTTGTTTCTCAGCACTTAAAACTGAAATTCGGCGCAAAGTTATGAAAAAATATTAAGTTTATTGTTGTTGTTTACAAAAAAAACGCTACCTTTGCACCCGCAATCGGACAAAACGTGTTGTCCGAGGGTAAAATCATTCACATTTTCATATATTAACTCACAACAAATTATGTACTTAGATCCAGAAACTAAGAAAGAGATCTTTGCCAAGTACGGGAAGTCCAACACAGATACTGGTTCTTGCGAGAGCCAGATAGCTTTGTTCTCCTACCGTATCACGCACTTGACCGAACACATGAAGGCCAACCACAAAGATCATAGCACTAACCGCGCACTTGTGGAACTTGTTGGTAAGCGTCGTCGCCTCCTCTCTTACCTGAAGAGAAAGGACATCAACCGCTACCGCGACCTCATCAAGGCTCTTGGTCTGCGTAAGTAATCCTGTCAGGAAACTTGCGAAACGCTAAGGAAGGTGTATTGCCCAATGTGGGTGATACACCTTTTTTTAAGTGGGAGTTAAAAGGGGAGTTAAAAGGGAAGTTAAAAGGGGAGTTAAAAGGGGAGTTGCCTTAGGTAACTTCTAAAAATCGCTTGCGATTTTATCGATAATTCCATAAAGTTCTTAATATCAGCAGAATAATAATTCGATAATTCAATAATTCGTGATAAATAGAATATCCCTTTATTCATTAAACGTATGATTACCTTCTTGAAGAATTGGACGTTGCCTGTTGCTATCGTCATGGGGACATTGATTTACCTGCTGTTCGCCTTCGTGCCTTGTCTTGACGCGACAGGCGACATGCTGTTTCCTGTGCTCGACTTCATCTTCCCCTCCTTGGTGTTCCTGGTGTTGTTCACCACGTTCTGCAAGGTCGATTTCCACAAGATGCGGCCTGTCAGGTGGCATCTCTGGGTGGTGGTCTTTCAGGTGTTGCTGGTGGGTTTGGTCACCGGTATCATGCTGACCGTAGCCAAGGAAGGAGAGCAGAAGATTCTGTGGGAGGGAGTGCTCACCTGCATCATCTGTCCCACGGCGGCGGCAGCGGCTGTGGTGACATCCAAATTAGGAGGCGACATCAATACCATGACAACCTACAATCTTATCTCTGGTTTGGTGGCGGCTCTGCTTATCCCCACCATATTCCCGTTGATAGAGAAAGCGGAGGACGTGACTTTCATGACCGCTTTCCTGACTATATTATATAAGGTGTTCTTGGTGTTGATTGTTCCTTTGGGCTGTGGATGGTTTGTCAAGCGCTATGTCCATCGGTTGCAACGCGCCATTGCTTCACGTCCCAATCTCAGTTTTTATCTGTGGGGAGTGAGTCTGATGGTGACCACGGGTATGACCGTCCGCAACATTGTCCATTCCGATGCCTCCTTGTCATTGCTCCTCTTGATTTCCCTGCTCTCGCTGGCGATATGTGTTGTCCAGTTCGCTGTGGGCAGGCTCATCGGTCGTTTCCACCATGCGACGGTCAATGCCGGTCAGGCTTTAGGACAGAAGAACACTGCTTTCGCCATCTGGGTGGCGTGCATGTATCTCAATCCTGTGGCATCTGTCGGCCCGGGTTGTTATGTCCTCTGGCAGAACATCGTCAACTCCTTCGAGATTTGGCACTACAGGGTCAAAGAGAAAGGATAGACTGGAACAGTTCGGGCATTTGGTAATAGCGTTTTTTCAACTGGCAGGAAATGTTTCATAATAAATGTTAAAGCGAGGGCATTTATGCAAATATTGTATTAAAATGCGTGTTTTCGGTGCGATTTTGGGTGATTTTGTGTATGTTTATGCAATGTTATATGCAAAAATGTTTCATGGATATGACAAAATGAAACATTTTGAAACAAGGAGACAGAGCTACTTCAGGTAACTGTAGATGGCAGAAATGTAGAGTGTGAATCCGTTGAACTCTGTCTTGTAGAAGTCGCCTTCTTTGCCTTTGTATGGTAGTCGTGTTCCTTTGGGCAGATAGTATGGGTCCCAATACACAGGTTGACCATCAACTGTCATGTGACGTTGGGTTGATGCTTGTTTGACAAATTCGATGGAGTAATATGAGGCTCCACTGTCGGTGTTGTAGCAGAGAATCCCCGACTTAGTGGAAGGTTTCTCACGGAATCTCACGTTAGTTCCGTTGATGATGATGCATTTTTCGCCTTGTTTGGTTCCTGGAATATGGAGGTTTTCTTTGTCCAAATTCACATTGGCTGCAGGGTAAATCCACCATGAGTAATACCCCTCGCCATCATCCGCGACGGAAATGGCTCTTCCTTCTTCCAAAGTTTGTTCACTTCCCCATCTTGGGTCTTCATACTGGATGTCTTTGTTGGCTACGACAACGAGATGTTTCGCCTGTGCATAGAGTTGACTGCTGCCAGTCAGAAGCAACAGCAGCATTGTGGTCATCAGTTTTTTCATAAATCTTCGTTTTTTTATTTGACAGATTAAACTAAAGTTTCGGAAGTTATAAAAAGGAGTTAAATAGGGAGTTAAGCCAGCCGTGCTGGCTGTAAGTTAAGCACTTTCGTGCTGGTTTTTCAGAATTCCACTACAAAAATAGCATTTATTTTCGAAACCACGAAATGTAACGTGAATTCGAAGAAAATAATAGGCAATTATAGACGAGTTGACACGAATCCAGCATTTTTAACACTCTAAAGACTGGACTTTTCAAATAAATTTCTTACATTTGTAATGTATGGAAAGCATTACAAATATGATAGATTTCACCATTTCTGACTGAATTTATATCATATATTCGTGTCAACTCGTCTATAATTGCCTTCATTTATCCGTTTATATGTTCTTGTTAACAAATCAGTCATATTTTGGAAACATGATTGTCCAAGTATTTGGAATAATTATACTAAATTTGCAGAAATAACCCAAATTTGCAAAAACAACAAAAACGACTGATATGAAAAACAAAACAACAATGACTATGTTGTCCGCAGCGATGCTGGTTTGGGCATTAGGTGCTTGCACACCTGACGTGAGTACCTCGGGCAACAGTGTGACAGTGAAGGTGGACAATCCACAGGAAAACGGAGCCAAGATTGTGAGGCTCGAAGTGATTAACGACGATATCATCCGTGTGCAGGCCTCAGCGGAGAGTGCCTTGCCCCGAAAAAAAGAGAGCCTGATTATTGTGCCGCAACATGCCCAAGTGGATTTCAGTGTGGAGGAGAACGACTCCATCGTGAGAATCTCGACCAAGAAGGTGGCGGCAGTGGTCAATCGCCAGTCTGGCCGCATAGAGTTCCTGAAAGACGGAAAGTTGGTTCTTGCTGGTACGAAGACAGACGGCATGACCTTCAAGCCTTTTGTCGTGCCTGAGCGCGAGATAGGCGTTGGCACCCTTTCCGACAAGGAACGTAATGGGTGGTCATGGCACCTGCAGTTCGACAGCCCCGACGACGAGGCATTCTACGGACTGGGACAGCATCAGACACAAGACTATAACTACAAAGGAGTCAATGAGGAACTGTTCCAGTACAACACGAAGGTCAGC
Organism: uncultured Bacteroidales bacterium; assembly: GCA_902773225.1. Lineage (GTDB taxonomy): Bacteria > Bacteroidota > Bacteroidia > Bacteroidales > Bacteroidaceae > RUG11857. The sequence goes on along the minus strand of CACYEC010000362.1, from coordinate 2,689 downwards.
GTGCCGTTCGTGGTGAGCAACAAGGGCTACGGTCTGCTTTGGGACAGTTACAGTTACTGCCGTTGGGGCAATCCCAATGAGTACCTCCAGCTCAACCGTGCTTTCACGCTCTACGACAAGGACGGCAACCAGGGAGGTCTGACAGGAACATACGTCGATGCCGAGGGCAACGAGTTGGTTCGTCAGGAAGACAGCATTTATTTCGAGTTCGCCGTACCTAACCAGAACAAGTTCAAGACCGGTCCTATGGGTTTGGACAACCTACCCCAGGGATTCAAATTAGACGGGTCCAACGTGGTCTATGAAGGCTATATCCAGGCCCCCCAGGCCTACAACTACCGTTTTATCCTCTATTACGCTGGCTACATGAAAGTGATGATTGGCGGCGAGGAAGTGGTGGCCGAGCGTTGGCGCACGGCATGGAACCCCAATGCCTGGAAGTTCAACTGCGAACTGAAAGAAGGAGAGAAAACGCCAATCCGCATCGAATGGAAACCCGACGGGGGCGAGAGTTACTGCGGACTGCGTGCCGCTGTGCCACAGACAGAGGAGGAACAAGGCCGACTGAGTGTCTGGAGCGAGATGTCGCGCGACATGGACTTCTATTTCATCGCCGGCGACAACATGGACAAGGTTATCAGCGGTTACCGCACCCTTACCGGCAAGGCTCCCGTTTATCCCAAGTGGGTGCTTGGATTCTGGCAAAGCCGTGAACGCTACACCAGCAGCAACGACATAGAAAGCGTCTTGTCAGAGTTCAGAAAACGCCATATCCCAGTGGACAACATCGTCCAGGACTGGAACTACTGGAAACTCGATTCATGGGGCGACCATACCTTCGAGACCTCGCGTTTCCCCAATCCGCAAGCCATGCTCGACAGTGTGCACCAGATGGGCGGACGATTCATGATTTCCGTTTGGCCCAAGTTCTACTGCTCGGTTGATAACTACAAACAACTCGACGCCAAGGGATGGATTTACCAGCAGGCCGTCACCGACAGCATCCACGACTGGCTCGGATTCATGGGTTCGTTCTACGACGCTTACGACCCCGACGCCCGCAAACTCTTCTGGAAACAGATGAACGACAACCTCTACAGCAAGTACAATTTCGGTATCGACGCCTGGTGGATGGACGCTTCCGAGCCCAATGTGCGCGACTGCACACCGATGTGGTACCGTAAGGCTCTGAGTGGTCCGACTGCTCTGGGCAGTAGCACCGAGTATTTCAACGCTTACTCCATCGTCAATGCCGACGCCATCTATAACGGCCAGCGCGAAGTGAACCCCAACCAGCGTGTGTTCTTGCTGACACGTAGCGGATTCGCCGGAGAGCAACGTTACAGCACCGCCACCTGGAGTGGTGACATAGGCACCCGCTGGGAGGATATGCGCGCACAGATGACTGCAGGACTCAACTACTGCATGGCAGGTCTGCCATTCTGGGGAATGGACCAGGGCGGATTCTGTGTGGAGAAACGTTATGTGGCCGCCCAGCAAGCCTATGACAAAACGGGTGTGGAGAGCGAAGACCTGAAGGAGTGGCGCGAACTGCAGGCCCGTTGGAACCAGTTTGGCTGCTTCATCCCGCTCTACCGTGCCCATGGCCAGTGGCCACTTCGCGAAGTGTGGAACATTGCTCCCGACAACCATCCATGCTACAAGACCATCGTTTATTACGACAAACTGCGCTACCGTCTGATGCCATACCTCTACAGCATGGCAGGATGGGTGCATTTCAACGACTACACCATGATGCGCGGTCTTGTGATGGATTTCTGTGGCGACAAGAACGTGGAGAACATACCCGACCAGTGGATGTTCGGTCCTGCGCTCATGGCTTGCCCTGTGGGTTACTACAAGGCACGCAGTCGCGATGTCTATTTCCCAAAGCAGTGCGGATGGTACGACCTTTACACAGGCAAGCACATCGATGGCGGACAGACGTTGAAAGTCGATGCACCTTACGAGAAGATACCCGTATTCGTGCGTGAAGGCAGCATCATTCCTTTCGGTCCCGAGATAGAATACACCGACCAGAAGCCAGCCGACCTCATCAACCTTTATGTGTATGCCGGAGCTGACGGTCAGTTCACCCTTTACGAGGACGAAGGCACCAACTACAACTACGAGAAGGGTTACTACACCACCATCGACATCAAGTTCGACAACGCCAACCGCCAACTGACCATCGGCAAGCGCGGTGGAACGTTCGACGGGATGTTGAAGAACCGCCAGTTCAATGTGGTGCTTGTCACTGCCGACAAGGCGAAGAAACTCGACCTTGACAAACCTGCCGGCAAACTTATCGATTACAATGGTGAGGAAGTTCAAGTAACACTTTAGGGGCGACCAGTAAAAGAAATCATGTTCAAATCTGAGAGATAATTTATAGAAAACCCCTTTGACGACCATGCGCAAGTACTTAATGATTATTTTCTTGTCTGTGTGTGTCACATCGAGCGCACGAAACAGGCAGAATTTCGATGCCGACTGGCTGTTCATGCTTGCCGACACGGCATCGATGTCGAGGTCCGACTACAACGACCGTTCGTGGCGCCGTCTCAACCTCCCTCACGACTGGAGCATCGAAGGCGATTTTATGGCTTCAGCACCTGCTGGTGCCGGGGGTGGTGCACTGCAAGGCGGTGTGGGCTGGTACAGAAAGCATTTCAGCGTGGATGCAAAG
>CACYEC010000361.1 GCA_902773225.1 uncultured Bacteroidales bacterium | reverse complement strand
ATGTCGCCCGTACAATACAGGAAGATGCTTACTGCTTCGATTGTTTAATCCGTCCAAACTTTGGGGTTCACTTCATGACCTGTCCCCTCTGTCCTGTGTGAGATCTGTGAGATCTGTGTGACTTTTTCCTCAATTTTCTTGATTATATTATAAAATATATGTACCTTTGCACTCAAATAGGGAAAATCGATTTTCATTCATCCAATCCCTACTTATGGTTAACGAGAGTTAAAACATAACTAACACGCTCATAATCAATAGATTATACATTGCGCATCAGGAAATAAATTTATACACCCACCTCTAGCAATTCATCAAGCAAAGCTGCAAAAACGCTGTCGAACGCTGGACTGGTTTCAAGAAAAAACGCAAATCAGCCTAGTAACAATACTTTAAGAAGACAATAATCATCTCCAGAGATAATAATTAATAACGTTAAAATAAGTTTATTGAATTATGATTGGAATACAAGATTCAACCACTAATCATTTCGGGTCATTGATTCGAAGTGGAGGTAAATATATTATCCCTAAGTTTCAGAGAGATTACTCATGGGATGTTGAGCAGTGGGATGATCTGTGGCAGGATATTGAGAATATGATTGCAGAATCAGGCGACCATTATATGGGCTATTTGGTGTTGCAGACATTGAAGGGAAAGGATTGCCAGATCATTGATGGACAACAGCGTTTTACCACCATATCGATCCTGATTCTTGCAGCCATTAAGTCGATCCAAAAACTGGTTGACCAAGAAATAGAAGTTGATGAGAATGAGAGAAGAATTAAGACTTTGAAGGATACTTATATTGGAAATGTGGATCCTGTTACGTTGGAGTATGATAATATACTTGTACTCAACAGGAATAATGATGCTTATTACAAGGATTATATTGTTAAACTGGGTGAGTTGAAGGTCAGGAACACTTCCTATACTGAAAAGTTGATGCGCAAGTGTTTTGAGTGGTATGAGAACAAGTTAACGGGTAAGTTTAGCACAGGACGTGATTATGCGGAATTTATCACTACGGTAGTTGATAATCTGTTCTTCACAATTATAAGAGTAAACAATGAGATGAATGCTTTCCGTGTGTTTGAAACGTTGAATGCACGTGGTGTTCAGTTGTCTTCTGCCGATCTCTTGAAAAATTATCTTTTTTCTTTGGTGGATACTACCTCACAGATTTCTGATAGAATAGCTACGTTAGAAGATAAGTGGTCGTCACTCACAAAGAATATTCAAGCAGAGAAACTACCTGATTTCATACGTTATTATTGGAATTCCAAGCATAAAACGGTTCGTTCGAGTGAATTGTTTAAAGCCATAAGGGATAATATTAAGTCCGAAGAGCAAGTTTTCGTTCTGATTAATGAGATGATTTCCTATAGCGATGTCTTTATGGCGTTGCGTAGTTCAACTGACGAACTCTGGCAGGGTAATAGAGAAATAACAGATAATATTGAACTTTTGAATATTTTTAATTTGAAGCAGCCTTATTCAGTATTGATGGCAGCATATAAATGTCTTGATATTCAGTCGTTTTCAAAATTGTTAAATGACATCATCATTGTTGGCTTCCGCTACAGTGTTATTTGCGGTAAAAACCCCAATGATATTGAGCGCATATACAATACTATTGCTGTTCAAATCTCTAGCACAAAGACATATACAAAGAGTCATTTGAAGAGTGTCTATGTAGAAGATACGGAGTTTATTCCCGCTTTTGATCAGAAGAGCATGGTTGAAAATTCTCGTAACACTAAGATTATTAAATATATTTTAGGTAAAATAGAACGTTTCAATGGTAGCTTGAGAGATGTGAACGATGGAAGTGAATTAGACACTATTGAGCATATCCTACCTCAGAATCCTGGTGTCGAGTGGGGGGATGAAAACTACGATTTTGATTCGTTAATCTATCGTTTGGGTAACATGTGCTTGCTGGAGAAGAAATACAACAAGGATCTTCAAAATGCATCTTATGAGAAGAAGAAAGCAATCTATTTGGAATCTTCGTTTGTTACCACGAGTTCCATCCCTGCCGAGTATCCTGTTTGGGATAGGAATACGATTAGCAAGCGGCAACAGAAGATGGGAAGAAGTGCTAAAGGCATATGGAAGATTGAATTTTAGATGAGCACATGGATTGAATGAGAGTGAGGGATTAGAAGACCCTTAGTCTTTGTTCTTACCTTTTACTTCTGACATGGAAACGACATTCTTGATTGGTAATGGTTTTGACGTATGCATGGGTATGAACACCCGCTACAAGGACTTCTACGAGTTCTACTCCAAATTGCCCACAAATAATCTCTCACCGTCACTCAAGACATTTCGTGAGGCAATTGCAGACTATGTCTGTAAGGGTATGAAATGCGACAAGAATGAAATAGACTGGTCTGATTTGGAGTTTGCGTTAGGGCAATACTCTGCAGAGTTGACTGCCTCGGAACAATTCATCAATATTGTTCTTGATGTTAACCGTGAGCTCTCAGAATATATAGGTGAGCAGGATCGTCAATTCCAAATTGATGAAGGAGTAGCAGCACATTTGTACAAAGATTTCTGTAACCCTGACAGACAACCGTTTTTGAGCTATGTTGATAGCCAGTCCTTCGCTAATTTCAAAAGAGGACTTGGTTCAGAGAACATCCATATTGTGAATTTCAATTATACAAATACAATTGAGAAAATTAGGAACGCCTATAAATCAAAGACTGTTTTAGGAAATTCTGGAGGTTATGCTGCTGAGGTTAAAGACATTATTCATATTCATAGTCAAATAGGTGTTGACAAGGCCATCTTGGTAGGCGTAAATGATCCATCTCAGATTGCTAATGATAAGTTCCGTACAAATCAGGACGTGTTAGATGTCGTGGTTAAGCCAGAAAGCAACAAAATGTTTGGTAATGGTAAGTCATCTCAGGTGAAACATCTTCTTAACAGTTCCCAGCTCGTTGTGTTGTTCGGTCTATCGTTGGGTGAGACGGACAAATTATGGTGGGAATATATTGGTTCCCTGTTAGTGAAGCAGCGCATCCGTCTTCTTTATTTTGCATATGACAACCCTGCAGAGGAGGAACCCTTACGACTCGGAAAGCGGAGTCGTGACTTCAGGAAGAAGTTTTGTGATGCAGCGGGTATTCCAGAGGAACAACGTTCAACAGTGGACTCTCTTATTTACATCAGTTATAATACTCCATTGTTCACGATACCTGAAAGTCCGAAAGGTATATAAAATTAAAAGTAAGGCAAGAGATACATACGATAACATATGGCACGTAAACAGTATGAAGAAATAGAAAAGAAAACCACAAGGACTTGGTTCTTTATATATTTGGGAATCTTTGCCTTGTTTGTCTTAGCTGGCTATGGGCTGTTGTTCCTACTGAATATTACTTGGCCACTACCGTTCAATAATAATACAGGAGTTATCGGCGACACGATAGGTGGTTTCATGGGGCCATTGATTGCCATCGCAGCTGCAGTTCTGACCTTTATGGCCTTTTGGGTTCAGTATAAAGCAAACATCTATCAGCGACAAGACATCTCAATAGAGCGATTCGAGAATAATTTTTTCGAGATGCTTCATCTTTTACAGGAGATAAAGAGTAATCTTTTGTTTGAGATAAAAGAAAACGGAGAATATGTCAAATATGCTGGATATGACGCCTTTGACTGTCTATACATAAGATGTGAATTGGAAAAAGACGGTAAGAGTGGCGAAGGTGTGAAAGGCATTTATGCAAAATATAGTAAGGAAGATGCAGATGAAATTTATCATTCAGAATATTTTGTTCGTTGTCTTGATCATTACTTCCGGATGCTTTATCGCATTATCAAATATGTAGATGACTCACAAGTTATCGTAGAAGAGAAGAAGTATGATTACATCTGTATTGTAAGGGCGACTTTATCTTGGTATGAGTTGTTAGTCTTATTCTACAATGGCCTTTCTGATAACGGCAGAGAACATTTCAAGCCTCTGATGGAAAGGTACGCATTGTTAAACAACTTGCGAACAGAGGAGTTGGCTAAGGAAGAAGATCAAAAGCTCTATACCTCGAAATTTAATGACGATTATGAGTTTGAGCTTGACGAAAACCGTGACATGACAAATGAGTATAAGAAGGGCGCATTTGTTTATCAAGGACAGAGAAGAATACTTGAGTCTGGAACTTAACCAAGTGATTCCCTAGCTAATGTGAACTTCCGCATACCGGCCTGAGACTCACCGAAATACGGTGAACCCGATTTTAGCTTCATCAGACATTCATCAGACATCCGGGAAATTGAGCCTTTTCCGGCTATTTCTACACAAAAGCACGATTAAACGAGTAAAGAAGGATGCTCGCATCAGTTCTTTCGAGTGTGAGTGCTTTCGACTTTAAAGTCAAAGGTAGCACTTTTTGCCCAAATATGCAAGAGCGTTAAGATTCTTTATCCCCAAAGGGTGAAGGAATGTTAATAGAAGCGGGGTTTCTGAGACGAGTTTGAGATCGAAGAAGGAGGTAATGAGGGATTAAGATGAAAAAACGGGGTTCTGGGGTGTCAAGATAAAATCTGAGGGATAACCGAAAGCCTGTTGTTTGATGAGAAAACAAAAATAAGCATTTTGAAAGATTGTTTAACTTGATAAAATCTTTTATAGAATAAATGAAAATCGTACATGTCATTGGGAATGGATTTGATCTGAATCAAGGTCTGCCAACGTCGTATGCTCATTTTTATGAGTATTACTTTCAGTTGCGACCACAGAAATCAGATTCTGAGCCTGTACTAAAACTGAGGGAAAAACTCCGCGAAAGACTGTACGACAAGCAGACCGACCGATGGGCAGATTTAGAGAAAACCTTAGGAGAACTGACAACGGAATTTGCATCTGATGCAGAGTTTGAGGAAGCCTATTTAGATATTTATCGTCATCTACTTGAATATCTGAAGGCTGTCTATGATAACTCTGAAGTTACTAAATTTGAAAAGTTAGAAGAAACTATCTATCGTGATCTTGCTATGCCATGGAAGCATTTGGTGTTGCGAGAACGTACAGTACTCGAAAGCAGTTTACCTTTAGAAGACTCACATGTGTCCATTATCAATTTTAACTATACTAACACCTTGGATAGGTTGTGTGACTTGCCTAAGTCTGTAGGGAAGAATATGGGTCGATATGATAATAGGAGTACAATTTTCGATGGTTACCATCATGTGCATCATAAGTTAGATAGCAACGATATTATTCTAGGAGTGGATAATGCCAATCAGATAATGAATGAGAATTTCCGTAGTGATGAGACAGTGCAGAACTATCTTATTAAACCTCAGACCAATACAGGCTTAGGTAATATGGTTGATAGCCGTTGCATTGACCTCATACGTCATGCTCGTATCATCTGCATTTATGGTATGTCAATAGGCGAGACTGATATTACATGGTGGAAGGAAATAGGTAATCGATTGATGAAAGACAATAATGTAAGAGTTCTATATTTCCCTTTTATAAGTGATATTGCCAATGTTCTACCTATCCAGCAGACATTACGCCGTAACCAGCAGATACGCCACCTGTGCAAATATCTTGGTGTGAAGGCTAATGATGTTAAAGGTCGTGTTATGGTAAACTTCTGCAACTTGCCGGGCCAACGCAATATCTTCACGAATACTAACAGAAAGGATTTGAGGGAGAATTTCGAGCATACAATGGCACTTTTTCAGGAAAAAGGTGTGATATTCAAACCACAATCAAAAACTCTTGATAGTCGTCTCTGTTTAGAAACCATCTCTCCAGTAGAATCTAAACAGTTATTCGAACCTCGGGTGTATAGAAAGAAAATTCCAGCCTTTATGCCAGAGAATATTAATGATGGACTTATGTCGAAATTACCATAGATTTCCCATTAAATCTATTTCGTCAAAAAAAATAGAATTTTTATGAAGAAATACAAGGATTTAGTAATACATATTGGAACAGATTCTCAGGCCATAGAGGCGCTTGTGCAAGTTGAGGACTATTGCATAGAGGCTCCTTTTGAGTATAGCGAGGAAATTGAGAAGAGATATATGCCAGATGATAAAATGGCACATATTCTTGTTAATTTACCAGGAATCCCCCAAGCGGTTCTATTACTGTGGGTAAACGAAGGAAAGTTGAAAGTGATAAATGTTGTTCCTAATGATGGTAATGTTTTTAAACTCACAAAAGATCAATATAATCTTATTGTCGATGAGTTTGAAAAACAAATAATATTGCCGCTTTATGGCGAAAAATATGAAATAGAAAAGTCACAAGATGAGGTTAGTATTAGTGAAACAATACCTCACTCCTTTGATTCCTTGACAAGATGGGCATCATGCCCAGGGGCACCAAATAGTCCTTTCACACATCCAAATGATTTGGAACTATGGTTTGAATTTCTCTGTCAACTAAGAAGAACAGGTGAGTCTCTTTCTAGTGGTGATTTGGAACTTTGGCTTAGAGAAGATCAAAATTGGTCAGCCGAGGTAGTTGAAGATACTATCATCCGATATGAAACAGAAATAGAATTGCTAGACTATTATGACAGACATAAATAGTACTGGAGTTAACAGTGTTGTAACTCTAATAGCAATTGTCCTAACAGTCGTCTCATGGATTATAACTATTATTCAATCGTGGCGTAACAGGAAACTTGCCAAAAGAGTAACAGCGATAGAATTGATAGCATATATAGATCGTTTTCATTATACCTATGTTAAGATAAAAGAAAGGACTGTCAAGAAGACATGGTATAAAGGTACGCAAGGTTCAGAAATGGCCCATGAGCTATCTGATGTACTGTCTGATTATAACAGATATCGTAATCTGTTTACGGATGATGAGAAAATATCTATTGATTCAAAATATGCCGAAGCAAACAAGCTGTTTCACAGTTTTTTTGGTGAAAACCAAGACTATATAGATCAGATGCTCTTAAACTTAAATTTGGCTGATCAAGATCTTCAGAATAAGAAGATAAAAGTCCAAGGCTATTTAGGTAAATTGTAATATATGACACGTACCTGTCCCTTGTCATATCGAATGGGTCAGGGGACTTTGATCCTCAAAATGTGGCATTAGCCACAACAAGCGTGAAAGCGCAAAAAGAAGAAAAAACGAATGGTAACAATAGAGAAGTTAAATAGATTGACTGATGGGCAGCAGAAGAATTTGCACGAGTCCGTTGGGAAGTTCCTGGGGGATCATCTTCAGGCGCTAAAGAATCTGTGCCTCTTTGACGAGACCATTCTTGCCGACTACATAGCAAAGACCGACGCATTGCGCGAAGATTTGCGCGTGTGCAAAGCCAACCCTTCGCTCAATGATGCGCTTTGCGCTATCTTAGCCGCTGCAAGCGACAGCACCAGCAGCCTGCCTGCTGAACTAATCCATCACTTCACGCTTCGCTACCAGCAAATGAAGAACGTGGACGGGTGTTTAAAGCTCATCCACACCTTCAACGGTCAGCCGGTAACTATTGACGAGTTCGCGGCTATCACCGATGCAACAACCTCCATCGCTCTTGATGACGATGTGGTTTACATAAACTACAGCCTACCAGTAACCAAAGAAGGCTGGCAGCTGATACAGAACCTCAACGAACAGCATATAACGCTTGATGGCCAACAATATGTTGCTGAGTCTGGCGACTTCTATATAGAGTCCTCCAAGGACGACCTTGGCGAAGAAGGCCGTTTCATAGGCCGTATTCGCATCAACCGGCTTGCCGGTTCCACATTCGCTAAAGAGGATAAAGCCTACTTCCGCTGTCTCATACCCATTGGTAGTGTTGATTGGAATCGCGACGTACGCACCTATGCAGCCTTCATCAAGAACGGCTGGATTCTAGGCCTCCTTGAACTGAAAGATGGCAGCACCTTGCTGCACGTCTATCCCTGCAACGATGGTGACAAAAAATATATGGTTGTGGAGAGCCTGACTGCAACCACCAGCCAGAAGATGGCAGAATACGTCTATTCCGTTGCCCTTACGCTGGGCTTCATCACGGGCACTATCCACTTGGGCAAGTGCTATGAGTTCTCTTCTTCTGAGCCGGAGTATGACGCAAACGTTGCAATGGCTTACCATACCATGCGTCCCTCTTCCGACACAGGCATGAAGATATTCACTACGAACATGTACTATGTTCGTGAGACGCTTAAGAGTGCCATGGTGCAGTTGCAGGACAAGACACCTCTTTATAATGAGAAGGGCGAGTTCCAAGAGCATCTGCAAGACTGGCTACAGCCCGACCAGATGCAACGCCT
>CACYEC010000360.1 GCA_902773225.1 uncultured Bacteroidales bacterium | reverse complement strand
GTCCCATTCACACCGACAATCCAGAACTCTCTCTGGTTGCAAAGGTAGTGCAAGATCACAAAAATCCCAAAATTTATTATAAAAAAAACATATCTGACACACAAATTGCTGATATAGACAATCCATCTGCCAGACTGTCGCTTGTTGAGGACAGGGATGAGATTGAGCGGCTGGAGAACGAGGAACTGGTTCCTGGCTACAGGAACGTGGTGATGAACGCTGGGGGTGACTTCGGCAGTCCGATGGCTGGGACGCTGGGGAACACGGGCAGGGGCAAGGAGAGGACGCTGCCTTTCAGCAAGGGTGTGTGGGAGAAGAGCGACGAGCGTCCGTGGCTTGCTGACGAGAACGGCAAGATCAACCTTGGCAAGCCTGACGGCCTTGGCAATGTGGACAAGGTGGACTACAACCCGTACATCCATATCCGTCCGAACATGGTGAACAAGCAGTTCAAGAACGCAAACGGATGAACGAGGAAATGGGGAGATTCACAAGACTGAGAGCGCAGATGTAAAGGATGAGGAAGGTGGAGAGACGGGACTCGACCGCGATACGGTCGAGCACACAACCGATATGGAGGCATGATAGACGAGAACGGGAACCGGGGATGGCTGTGAGACAGCTATTGACATGAGTGGGGGGGAATCATGTTGCATGATTCCCCCCCAATGATTATAAAGTCAATTGAGATTATCTATTTAGGCGATTGAGTTTATTTGTAGCATTTGAAGATGCTCTCCACATAGTCGCGAGACATCTTGGGCGAGAGGAGGCTCACAATCCAGACGATGGGGAATCCACCCACCATAGCGATGGCACCGCAGTTGATGGGGTTGATAGGATTACCTATGAGCATGTTGACCACTGTGATGCCAACACCCCAGATGAAGCACGCCCAGACAGCCGTCTTCGTGACACCCTTCCAGTACAGTCCGAGCATGAACGGTGCGAGGAAGGCGCCAGCCAATGCGCCCCAGGAGATACCCATGAGTTGGGCGATGAAAGTCGGCGGGTTGAGTGCTATCAAGAGTGAGAGCGCGATGAAGAAGACGATGAGGACACGCATAACGACCACCTTACGGCGTTCAATTTTTTCAGCGACCTCGTCGTCGATGCTACCCTCCTCCACTTCTCCAGGCATGGATTTCTTGTCACGGTAGATGAGGTCGAGTGTCATGGTGGATGATGAAGTGAGCACGAGCGATGCCAGAGTTGACATCGAAGCAGATAGCACAAGAAGGACTACAAGTGCGATGATGATATCGGGCAGTGTGACGAGCATAGAGGGCACGATGCTGTCGAAAGCCAGTTTACCATTGGGCAAAGTTGGTGGTGTGGGATAGAGTCGTCCGAATCCCCCGAGGAAATAGCAGCCTCCAGCAACGATGAAAGCGAAGATTGTAGATATGATTGTGCCACGCTTGATGGCCTGTTCGTCGGTGATGCTGTAGAACTTACCCACCATCTGTGGCAGTCCCCAAGTGCCGAGTGATGTCAGTATGACCACACCGAGCAAGTTCCAGGGGTCAGGTCCGAAAAGCGAAGCGTAAGCCCCCGTTTGGCTACTATCCCCGTCAGTAGGAATAGCTGCCATTTTGTTGACCGCTTCAGAAAAACCACCCTGAGCATTCAGCACAGCCGCAATAACAACGATGATGCCGAAAAGCATGATGATGCCTTGTATGAAGTCGTTCATGGCAGTCGCCTTGTACCCGCCGAGTATGACGTAAACGGCGGTAAGGATTGCCATGATGACCACACAATACTCGTATGGTACACCGAATCCCATCTCGAAGAGGGTGGATATGCCTTTATACACTCCAGCGGTATAAGGTATGAGGAATACAAAAGCGATGACAGAAGCCACCACCCTTAGTTGCTGGCTTTGGAATCGAGTGCCGAAAAAGTCAGGCATGGTGCGGCTCTCGATGTGCTGTGTCATGAGTTTTGTCCTTTTTCCCAGCACAAGCCATGCGAGAAGCGAACCTATGACAGCGTTTCCAATACCGATCCATGCAGACGACAATCCGTATTTATAACCGAACTGTCCTGCGTAGCCCACAAAGACCACAGCGGAGAAATAAGAGGTGCCGAAAGCGAAAGCGGTGAGCCATGGTCCCACCGAACGACCTCCCAACACGAAACCATCGACACTTCTGGCCTGCTTGCGAGAATAAACCCCCACAAAGACCATGATGGCGAGGAAGATGAAAGTGAGTAGAATTTTAATGAACATAAGATAAAAAGTTTTGATTTTGTTGTTTGTGTTCGAAATGCAAAATTATAAAAAAAGTGTAATTTCAGCGAAAATAAGGCAGTAATATGTTTGAAAATACGGAAAAAAGTTGTATATTTGCAAAAGAAGAACATCAAAATGCAATTAAAGCAGCTAAAACCATAGAAACATCATGAAAATACTTCACACCAGTGACTGGCACTTAGGCCATACGCTCTACGGTTTCGACCGCCAAGAGGAACAGCAGGACATGCTCCAACAAATCATTGAGATCACCCGTAAGGAACGCCCCGACGCTTTTTTGCTTTCGGGAGATGTGTATGACATATCTCAACCCTCCGCCACAGCCCAGCAGATGTTCTCAGAGTGCATGGCCCAACTCCACAGGTCAGTGCCAGGAATGTGCATCATCGTGACCGCAGGCAACCACGACGGCGGTTCTCGTACCGAGGCCTTCCATAGCCTCCTGTCGATGGTTGATATCCACACCATCGGTACCATCGACAAGGAACATCCCGAAAACCATATCATCGAGTTGTCAGGGAAAGGATTCATCATCGCCCTCCCCTACGCTTCCGAACGTAATATTCCCGACGGTTTCTACACGTTACTTAGCGACATGGTGGCAGAAAGAAACCCAGAAGGATTGCCTGTAGTGATGATGGCCCACACGACAGTGAAAAGCGCCGACTTCAGTGGTCATGACCAAAAGTTCGACAACCTCATTGGTGGTATAGAAGGAGTGGAAATCAGTACTTTCGGCGACGGCTACGACTACTTGGCCTTAGGACATATCCACCGTCCTCAGACGTTTACCATCAAGGACAGCGAGAGATTGGTGCGCTACAGTGGCACCCCCATCGCCATCAGTTTCGACGAAGAAGTAAATCAAAGTGGGTTTGAAAGGGAGGGGAGTGACCTGCGCGAACACGGTCATTCCGTGAGTATTGTGGAGATTCATTCTCGAGGAGCAAAACCAACGGTGAGGACAGAGCGAGTAAAAAACATCCATCCACTCATCACCCTTCCCGAAGACGGTCCACGGCCTTGGAACGAGGTGAAGGAAGTCTTCGACAAATACCCGTCGAGTATCCAGTCCTATATCCGTCTGAACGTGGCAATAGAGGACACACTGCCCTCAAGTGCCTACGCTGAAGTGCATGAGATAGCGAAAAAGAAGGCCTGCCGCTTCTGCCTTATCAATGCAGTCAGGCAAGAGAAATCGCATACCGCCACACACAGGACAATGGAACTTTCAGAGTTCCAACAGCAACAACCAATTGACATTCTCAAACGCTATTATCATGATAAAAATGGCGGAGACTTGCCCCAAGACCTTGAAGAGATGTTCCTCACAGCCGTCAAAGAATTAGAAGAACAAATGAGAGAGTCATGATTATTTAACGAACGAATTGTCTTTTATTGTCCCGAATTATAGAATTATCGAATTATTGTCATGAAAATCAAGAAATTAACGATACACAATATTGCATCCATCGAAGATGCAGTCATCGACTTCACGGCAGAGCCATTAGCCAGCAGCGAGGTGTTCCTTATCTCAGGTAACACCGGCGCGGGCAAATCGACCATCCTCGACGCCATCACCTTAGCGTTATATAAATCTACTCCGCGCATGGAAGGCTCTTCGCAAAGCGGTAAACTGACCGATGGCGAAAAGGAAATCAGCATAACAGACGTGAAGCAACTCTTACGCAAGGGCACAGGTGAG
>CACYEC010000359.1 GCA_902773225.1 uncultured Bacteroidales bacterium | reverse complement strand
TTGTTTGCGGTATGGGCACCCCGCGACATTCCTGATGTTTCTGCGTTTATAGACCTTTGGCAACAACTGGCACGAGAGAATGGGCTGCCCGGCATTCATTTCGTGGGATACACACAGAACTCATCTGGACGTTCGGTTAAAGACGGGCACTGGACGCTATGGGATCCAAATCAAGCATCTGAACACTATAGCGACCTTTTAGGTCGCGGCTTCGATGCCGTCATGTCATCAGGTCTTGGCCGTGCACAATCTATCTGCCATGGAAAATGGAGTATGCTGTGGTTTCATCTGAAGAACCAGACATTCCTGCACTCCATGCTTCGCACCGACTATGCAAAAGTCATGAACCACTACTATGTGCCGGAAGATGCCTGGGAGAATGTTTACCCTACCCTGCTCCCCCAATGGGATCGCACGCCAAGAGCCGGTATCAAGACAGACCCGCTGGTTGGTAGCACGCCTGAACTATTTCAGCATAGCGTGGAGGATGCTCTTCATCTGGTCAAGGACAAGCAGCCTCAGCATCAGATTCTTTTCCTCAAAGCGTGGAACGAATGGGGAGAAGGAAACTATGTGGAACCAGACATGAAATTCGGTCATGGCTATCTTCAGGCAATACGGAATGCAGTCACAAACGCCAAAAACATATAAGGTATGAAAAGTATCGCCATATTAGGACATTTTGCCTTGGGCAGACAGCAATATGACGGACAGACCATCAAAACAAGAATCATCGGCAACGAGATTCTTCAACAATATGGCGAACAGAATGTCAGTCTCTTTGACACCCACAGAGGATGGCTGACATTGCTGAAACTCCCATGGATACTATTACATCTGCTCATAGGCTATCGGAATATCGTCATCATGCCAGCCCACAACGGCATTCGTATCATCGTACCCTTGATTACCTTAGGCAACCGGTTTTTTCATCGGAGAATTCACTATGTCGTCATCGGAGGCTGGTTACCGCAGTTTACCAAAAGATACGGCTATCTGAGACGGGCACTCCATCATGTCAGTGGCATATATGTCGAGGCTGAATTTATTGCAAATAACTTGCGTTCTCAGTCATACAAGAACGTTATCATCATGCCGAACACCAAACCCTTGCATATCATTCCGGATTCAGAATTGCCCATTTCATTTGAAGAGCCGTATAAACTATGCACGTTCTCGCGAGTTACAAAAGAAAAGGGCATAGAATATGCTATTCAAGCCGTAAATGAATGCAACAAAAGAACTGGAAAACGTGTTTTCGAACTTGACATATACGGACAAGTCGAGAAAAAAGGCAAAGGATGGTTTGAAGAACTGATGAGTCGGCAAGGTGATGAAATCCGCTATAAGGGCCCCATTCCCTTCGACAAGAGTACCGAAGTACTGAAGGACTATTTTGCATTGCTGTTTCCCACCTATTACGAAGGAGAGTGTTTTGCGGGTACGCTGATAGACGCTATGGCCTCCGGACTGCCTGCCATCGTCTCTGACTGGCATGAGAACACCAACATTGTGGAAGACGGGAAAACTGGTTACATATTTCCCGTTCATAACGTCAAAAAACTGACAGAAATACTCTTGACACTGGCACAAACACCCGAAGGAACCATTCCCATCCGACAGAACTGTGTTAGAAAAGCCCCAAAGTACCAGCCCGAAAACGTATTGGAAATCCTCACCTCAAGGTTTCAAACATGATTCTTCCCCGCTTTCTGTCATTGGCAGGAAGGAATCATTTCTTAATCTTCTGGTACACACGTATCCAGTCAAAGTAAGTGACGTAAGTATGTTTCGTGTTAGGAACGGTACATTCATACTTTCCATCTCCAACACTCTGATTCATAAGTAGAAAAAACGGCCTGTCAAACGTCCACTGTCCCTCTTTGATATCCTGGGCATCGTGTGACCGTTCGTATCGAGCTGTTACAATACCGTCTATAGTAAAGACGATGGCTTCACTATCCCACTCCATACCATAGACATGCCATTTATTTACATTTAAATCAGTACGGAAAGCGTTTTTCTTTCCTTTCTTCTTCAAGACAACGGTCTGATGACCATGTACCGTCTGTTGCGCCACTCCAAGGTTGCCGAATGTCTCCACAATATCAATTTCTCCATACTGGTCAGCATCTTGCACCTCAGGCTTCATCCACACCGCTGGTGTGTTGCCGGTTTTCCTGCTCGTCTTCATCCGTACCTCCACTTTCCCGTATTTGAACGAAAACTTACCACGCGTCTCAATGGCGCCAGTCAGCATCTTTGCCGTATCAGTATCCAGCGACCTGTTTGGTATGGCTTTACACACCAAATGGCCATTGGAAATATATGCAACATCCTGACGTGAACTGATCCACCTGTTCCACCCTGCGTTATATCGCTTACAGACTACCCATTTCGTTGGATCTGGCTGGCTCCCATTACGCTGGTTAAACTCGTCGCTGAACACCAAGACATAGCCATCGTTGGAAGATGGCCTTCTATTCTGGGCAGAACCTTCACCGGC
>CACYEC010000358.1 GCA_902773225.1 uncultured Bacteroidales bacterium | reverse complement strand
ATAAAAAATCAGTATTTCACTGGATTTTTTACAACATACCAAAATAAATTCGTAACTTTGCCGTAATTTTAGGTAAAATATCGCCGTGAGGCAAGGAAGCAATGGGAACAAACGAACAATTCCAGAAGGCAATGGCCAAGTGCCGTAGCGTTTTTGTCGACAAGTTGCGCGACTATGGCGCATCGTGGCGCATACTACGTCCATCGTCCGTCACCGACCAAATACTCATCAAGGCCAAGCGCATACGGAGCCTGGAGGTGACGGGGGTCTCGCTTGTGGGCGAGGGTATCTACCCCGAGTTCATGGGTATTGTGAATTATGGCATTGTCGGGCTCATCCAACTCGCTTTGGGATATGCCGACACTGAGGACATCGACAACGGACGCGCCATGGAACTCTACGACACCTACGCCAAGCAGGCACTCGACCTGATGATCAAGAAGAACCACGACTACAACGAGGCGTGGCGGTCAATGCGCGTGAGTTCCTACACCGACTTCATTCTGACCAAACTGAACCGGACGAAACAGATAGAAGGCAACGACGGACGAACGCTGGTGTCGGAGGGCATCGACGCAAACTACCTCGACATGATCAACTACGCTGTTTTCGGACTGATACGTCTCGATGAGGCCGAAGCCGCCAAGAATGCCGTCCAATGAAAGCGTTCAACGGACAACAGCGACAGAAACTGCACGGTTTAGCCGTGTTCGCAGCAAATGTGGTGAGATTCTGTCTCGCCATCACGCTGGTGTTCTCCGGGTCGGTGAAACTCAACGACCCAATCGGAACGGTTTATAAGTTACAGGAGTACCTGAACGCATGGGAACTGCCCATACCCCACGACATCACCGTATTGGGGGCGGTGACACTCGGTGTGCTGGAGTTTACGCTGGGCGTATATATGCTCTTCGGCATCAGCCTGCGCAAGACCTCGCGCTTCACCCTCGCGTTCATCATCCTCATGACCCTGCTGACCGCCTACATCGCCATCTTCAACCCCGTTGAGGACTGCGGTTGTTTCGGCGATGCAGTGAAACTGTCCAACATTCAGACCCTACTGAAGAACATCCTGTTGCTGGCCATGGCCGTCATCGTGGTGTGGAAAACGTCATGGCAGGTGAAACTGCTCACCTCCAACACCTCGTGGATACTGTCACTCTTCACGCTGTTCTATGCATTCATGTTGTCGTACCACAGCATCAAATACCTGCCAGTGGTGGATTACCGTCCCTTCCATATCGGGGCTAACATACCCGAAGGCATGGATGTGCCAGAAGACGAGCAACCCGTCTATGAGTCGAGAATCATCTACGAAAAAGACGGGCAGCGTATCACCTTAGATGCAGAGGACGAGGACCCCGACTCCACATGGCACTATGTGGAGACCGAGACCAAACTGGTGAAAGAGGGAGGCAAACCCAAGATCACGAATTTCTATATCTACGACTTCAGAAACGAAATAGACGTGACAGACGACATCCTCTACGATGAGGGCTATACATTCCTGCTCATCTCGCACAACCTCAGAACCGCCGACGACGGAACCAGCGGCCGAATCAACGACATCTACGACTACTGTATGGCAAACGGCTATGGCTTCTATTGCGTCACAGCTTCCGACTCCGCTTCTATCAGCCACTGGGTGGACCATACGGGAGCAGAGTACAACATCTGCCTTGGAGAGGAACAGACACTCATGGCGATGGTACGCGCCAACCCTGGACTTGTACTGCTTCATGGAGGAAAGGTGGTGATGAAATGGAGCAACCTATTACTACCGACTGAGGAAGAACTCGACAAACCGTTAGAGGAGATGGGGTGGGACGAGGAAGGCGAACGCGATGTCAGCAAACAAACCATCAAACTGTTGCTGATGTTCTTCGTGCCTCTGATATGCCTCATCATCATCGACCGAATCGCCGCACGATGGGCGTTCTACCGCATGGTGCGGCGCAAGACCAAGAACATGGGCAAAGAACGTAAAGGAAAAAACATAAACGACAAGTTGAACAACACTAAAACTAAAGAAAAATGAGAAAGAAAATCGTTGCCGGAAACTGGAAGATGAACAAGAATCTCCAGGAAGGCGTGGCTCTCGCTAAAGAGCTGAATGAAGTTTTGACAGCCGACAAACCCAACTGCGACGTGGTGATTTGCACTCCGTTCATCCACCTTGCCTCTGTGGCTCAGATTATCAACCCCGACATCATCGGACTTGGAGCAGAGAACTGCGCCGACAAGGAGAAAGGCGCATACACAGGTGAGGTTTCTGCCGAAATGGTGAAATCAACAGGTGCACAGTACGTGATTCTCGGACACTCCGAGCGCCGTGAATACTACAACGAGACACCAGAGATTCTCAAGGAGAAGGTACTGCTCGCTCTGGCTAACGGTCTGAAAGTGATTTTCTGCATCGGTGAGAGCCTTGAGGAGCGCAAAGCCAACAAGCAAAACGAGGTAGTGAAAGCTGAGCTCGAAGGTTCTGTGTTCAACCTCTCCGCAGAGGACTTCTCGAAGATTGTCATCGCTTACGAACCCATCTGGGCCATTGGTACAGGTCTGACCGCCACAGCTGAGCAGGCTGAGGAGATTCACGCCTATATCCGTTCCCTGATCGAGGCAAAATACGGTGCTGAGGTGGCCGACAACACTTCCATCCTCTATGGTGGTTCTTGCAAAGCCTCCAACGCTCCTGAACTGTTCGCCAAGCCCGACATCGACGGTGGCCTTATCGGTGGCGCTTCCTTGAAAGCCCCCGACTTCAAGGGCATCATTGACGCTTGGAAGTAAAGTCTCAACCGGAGTCTCCGGATTATCCAGAGACTCCGGATTTTCCGGAGATACCGGACAACAAATCAAAAACAAAACCACAGAAAATATGAGAAAACTACTGTTCATCGTCATTTCATGCTTGATGGCCGCCCAAACGCAGGCCCAATCGAAATTCATGCCCATACTCCAAAGCCAGAATTCTGGCGAGGGGAAAGTGACGGTGATCCAAGACCCGCGTCTCACCGACATCATCAACAACGACATTGATGTTTATCCCGAAATCGTCAAGGTGGAAGAACAAAAAGAGAACACCAAGGTGGAAGGCATGGGAGCCATCACCGAAGGACGTAGGATGAAGGTCAGAGGTTACAGAATCCAGGTCTATTGGGGCGGTAGCCAGAGGTCGGACCAGACCAAGGCCATACGTGCCGGCAGCCGTGTGACAAGCATGTTCCCTGAGTTGCAGGCCTACACCACATTCGAGTCTCCTCACTGGCGTTGCCGTGTAGGCGACTTCCGCGACCGCAAGGAGGCTGCCGACTATCTCGCCAAACTTCGAAAGGCAAAGGTGGAGGGAGCAATGGTGGTGAAAAGCGAGATTCTTGTATATCCCAAATAAGTGTTCTCAACGATGGATGACGACAAGAAACTGGAAGAGAAATTAGCGAAGCTGGAGGAATGTGTGAGTTTCCAGCTCAAAGTCCTTGGTGAGGATGTCAACCGCGAGGGGCTGGAGAAAACCCCAATACGCGTGGCCAAAGCCATGCACTTTCTGACCTGTGGCTACGACATGGATCCCGCCGAGGTGGTGAAGTCCGCCATTTTCAAAGAGGACTATTCCAAGATGGTGGTAGTGAAGGACATCGATTTCTACTCACTCTGTGAGCACCACATGATGCCTTTCTTCGGCAAGGCACACGTAGCCTATATCCCCGATGGCTACATCACCGGTATCAGCAAGATTGCACGAGTGGTCGATATCTATTCACACCGCCTGCAAGTGCAGGAAAGGCTCACCAACCAGATACTCCAGAGCATACAGGACGTGATGCATCCGCGCGGGGTGATGGTGCTTTTAGAGGCCCAGCACCTGTGTATGCAAATGCGTGGAGTCCAGAAACAAGGAGCCATCACCACGACTTTCGACTTCTCAGGCGAGTTTGAAGACCCTGAGAACAGAAAGGAATTCTTCCGCCTGATCAAGAACTGACCTTGACGGCAAGACCGAAAAGAAAGAATACCAAACCATGATAGACCAACTGACTATAGACCGCATACTCGACGCATCCAACATTGTGGATGTGGTTTCCGATTATGTCACCCTTCGTCGTGCAGGCACCAGTTATAAAGGCTTGTGCCCTTTTCATGACGACAAAACCCCGTCTTTCTCCGTCTCGCCCACACGCGGTGTCTGCAAGTGCTTCAGTTGTGGCAAAGGTGGCAATGTGGTGCATTTCCTGATGGAAATGGAGCAAATTGGCTATGTGGAAGCACTGAAGATGCTCGCCAAACGTTACGGCATCGAAGTGAAAGAGAAAGAACTGAGCAGCGAGGAACGCATCCAGCAGAACGACCGCGAGAGTATGTTCGTGCTCAACGAATGGGCGAGCCAGTATTTCCACGACATACTGCTCCACAACAACGACGGACGGGCCATTGGCCTCGCCTATTTCCGCTCAAGAGGCTTCCGCGACGATATCATCGAGAAGTTCCGCCTCGGCTTCAGCCTCGACATCCAATACCATCCCAACACCCTCTATCAGGAAGCCATCAGCAAAGGCTTCAAAGAGGAATTCCTGTTCAGGACCAGTCTGTGCTACAAGAGCGACGACGGCAAGGTGCGCGACAAGTTCCGTGGACGTGCCATGTTCCCCTGGTTCAACGTCAGTGGCAAGATATGCGGTTTCGGTGGCCGTGTGCTCGACGCCCGCACCAAGGGTGTAAGCCAGAAATATGTCAACTCCAATGACTCAGAGGTGTTTCACAAACTGAACGAGTTGTACGGACTCTTCCAAGCCAAGAAAGTCATCGCCAAAGAAGACAGGGCATACATTGTCGAAGGCTACACCGATGTGATATCCATGCACCAATGCGGCATTGAGAATGTGGTGGCCAATTCCGGCACCGCGCTCAACGAGGCGCAGGTCAGGTTACTCCACCGTTTCACTTCCAACGTCACCTTACTTTACGACGGAGACGATGCAGGTATTCACGCCGCCTTGCGAGGTACCGACATGTTCCTCGCTGGAGGAATGAACGTGAAAGTGCTGTTGCTTCCAGATGGTGACGACCCCGACAGTTTCGCACGAAAGCACAACGCAACCGATTTCCGAAAATACATCGAGGAGCATCAGGTCGATTTCATCAAGTTCAAAACAAGTGTACTCCAAAAAGACTCGGCGAACGACCCATTCAAGCGAGCGACCATGATTAAGGATATCGTAACCAGCATTTCCCTGATACCTGAGGAAATCACACGCTCTGTCTATATCCACGAATGCAGCACCATGCTCGGTATTCCAGAGCAAACACTCATCAATGAAACCTACAGGCAACGAAAGGCCAACCGAGAGAAAAAACTCAAGGAGCAGGAACAAGAACAGGCACGCACAGAACGTCTGGCCAACCAGCAGAAATGGAAAAACGCTCCAACAACGTCAGCAACACCAACCCAAACAGGAGGAAAACAGCAAACCCTACCGCCAGAACTTCCTCCTGAGGATATGCCCCCTTTTGAGGATTATCCACCACACGAGGAAGACCCTTTCCTGACAAAGGAGACAACTTCACCTGGAGCGGACAACAACCAATCTCCGACAACGGTCGTTCAGGCAAACGACAACAACCAGTCCGTCCAGTTGCCCGACGCAGGCACATCGCCTCAGCCACAGACCGCATCCAGCCCTGTCGTGCCTAAGCCAGGTTTGAGCAAAGAAGACTTGCGTTACATACAAGTGGAGAAACTCATCATGACAGCCGTCGTGAAATACGGTGAGCAACCCATCACCACACAAGATGAAGATGGCAACGACATACAAATCCCTGTAGTGGAATTCGTGAGCAGGGAATTGGAGGAGGACGGCCTGAGATTCCGCGACAACACCTACCAGAAAATGCTCGACGACGCACGTCTGCAAATGGAGAATCCCGATTTCTCCGCCAAGCGTTTCTTTCTGTCAAGTCCTGACCTGAACATCAGTTTGATAGCGGCCGACATGCTCAACGACCAGTATCCGTTGAGCAAAATGTTCACCGAAGATGAGAGGATACCAAAAGAAGAGTCGAACATAGGGCCGATGTTAGGACACCTGATGCTCGACTATAAAATCAATGTGGTGGACGACAGGCTCAACCAACTCCACCAGATGCTACGCGACAAGGATGTGCTGAGCGACTCCGCCCGCTGTATCGAGATTATGGAGCAATACAAGATACTGAAAGATATACAGCGGAAAATCGCACTACGCCTCGGCGACAGACCTCTCGCGAACTAAAAAACAACCTAATCGGTTTTGACTCTTTCTGTGCGCGGCATCTGCATGTTGCGCTTATCAACTTGTGTCACCACCTTGGCGGCAAGTTGCAAGAAGGAATTTCCTGCGAGTGTGGAAGGATCCACCACCGAGGGTTCACCTTTCTCACCACTTTCGCAAACACCCTGAACCAAAGGAATCTGTGCCAGGAGAGGAACATTCATCTCCTCTGCCAGTTGCTTGCAACCACCATTGCCAAAGATGAAATACCGCTCGTCGGGGTGTTGCAGGGGAGTGAACCAAGCCATGTTCTCAACAAGTCCGAGAATAGGCACATTGACCTTCTCGTTCATATACATGTTAATGCCCTTTCTTGCATCGGCAAGGGCCACTTGTTGGGGGGTACTGACAATCACTGCGCCAGTGATGGCTATTGTCTGGAGCAGAGTCAAGTGAATGTCGCTGGTGCCAGGAGGCGTGTCGAGCACAAGATAGTCGAGCGGTCCCCACAGCACGTCGGAGATGAACTGCTTCAATGCGTTGCAGGCCATGGCCCCACGCCACAAGGCTGCCTCGTCTGGGTTGATGAAGAAACCGATGGACATGAGTTTCACACCATATTTCTCTATCGGGAGAATCATATCGCGTCCATTGATGTTCTGCGCATACGGACGCTCTTCCTCCACATCGAACATCTTGGGAAGAGAGGGGCCGAAGATGTCGGTGTCGAGCAATCCCACACGATAGCCAAGCCGAACAAGTCCGACAGCGAGATTGGCGGCGACAGTGGATTTCCCCACCCCGCCCTTGCCGCTCGACACGGCAACGATGTTCTTCACTTCTGGCAGGAGTTTGTCTGGTTCGGGCGGCAGTTCTGTCTTGTATTTCTCATTGATGCCGACCTTCACGTCCTCACTGACGTAAGTGTGTATGGCTGTTTCAGCAGCCTTGAGTATCGACTTGCGGAAGGGGTCGGTCTTCTTCTCGAAAATCAAGGAGAAACTCACGTTCATGCCGTCTATGCGGATATCATCCTCAAGCATTCCGCTCTCGACAATGTTCTTTCCCGTCCCTGGATAGCGAACGGTGGAGAGCGCGTCAACAATCAATTTTGGATAAAGTGTCATGTTCTTATTTGCTGGTTTTTCTGGTGCTTCTCACCTCATGATGATAGGAACGATAACCGTCGGTGGGTATCTCCACATCAGGTTCATCAAGGGTGGCTTGATGTGGCAGACGAAACCTCAGGTACTTGATAGACAGCCCACGTTCCAGCCACATGTCCTCATAGTAAGTATGAATGGCCTTCGCCTCGTCTTCGTCATTGGATTCACCATAGAGGTTGAAGGTGACCACATCTACTGGCAACTGGTTTTTTTCCACCATGTACTTGGTGTAGGTTGCGAGGAAATTACTGTCCGTTTTCAAGTGTATAATGCCTTCATCAACGAGGAAACGACGGTAACGCTCCATGAAATAGGTGGATGTGAGGCGTTTGCGGGGATTTTTCATCTGCGGGTCACTGAAGGTGAGCCAAATCTCGCTGACCTCATCCGGAGCGAACATACAGTCAATCAACTCAATGTTTGTGCGCAGGAAAGCCACATTGGAGAGGTTCTCCTCCAGGGCCTTGGTGGCGCCACTCCACATACGGGCACCCTTGATGTCCACACCTATGAAATTACGGTCGGCATGACAACGAGCCAGCCCGACAGTGTATTCACCGCGGCCACAGCCCAGTTCCAACACTATCGGGTTGTCGTTCTTGAAAAATACCGAATGCCATTTACCCTTTAGGGGAAAACCCTCTTCCTTGAGTTGGGCGTAAGGACATTCCACCACATTGGGGTAGCGTGCCATGTCGGCAAACTTAGCCAGTTTGTTCTTGCTCATTCCGGCTTGTGTTACTCAATCACCACAGTGGTCCATCCATGGACGTCGGGTTCGGTGCCGTACTGGATGCCACGCAGAAGGTTGTACAGACGGGTGCACACAGGCCCGGGCTTGCCGTCCTTGGAGAACACGAAGGTCTTCTTCTCCTCCAGGTCGTCGATTTTCTCGATAGGGCTGATCACTGCGGCAGTGCCACAAGCACCTGCCTCCTCAAAGGTGGCGAGTTCCTCTTCTGGAATCTGACGGCGCTCCACCTTCATGCCTATGTCTTCAGCCAACTGCATGAGGCTCTTGTTGGTGATGGAAGGCAGGATGGATGTGCTTTTGGGAGTGACGTATGTGTTGTTCTTGATGCCGAAGAAGTTGGCGGCACCACACTCGTCCATGTACTTCTTCTCCTTGGCGTCAAGGTAGAACTCGCAACTATAACCCAAGTCGTGTGCCATTTTATTAGCCCTCAGGCTGGCGGCATAGTTGCCTCCCACCTTATATATACCAGTGCCAAGAGGCGCTGAACGGTCGTACTCGCGGATAATCACGTATGGGTTGGTGGAGAAACCACCCTTGAAATAAGGACCTACAGGAGTGACGAAGATTAGGAAAAGGTATTCAGAAGCGGGATGCACACCCACCTGCGCGCTTGTACCAATGAACAGCGGGCGTATATAAAGTGTGGCTCCACTCTCGTAGGGCGGGATGAAACGCTCATTGAGCCGTACCACTTTCTTCACCATCTCCTCAAAACGCTCTATAGGTAACTTGGGCATGAGGATGCCGTCGCAGGTACTCTGCAAGCGCTTGGCGTTCTCGTCCATACGAAATACCCTCACCTTGCCATCAGGGCAACGGTAGGCCTTTAGGCCCTCGAAAGCCTCCTGTCCGTAGTGCAGGCATGTGGCAGCCATGTGAAGAGGAATAGTCTCCTCCGAACAAACCTCAATTTCTCCCCATGCGCCGTCGCGGTAGTAGCAACGCACATTGTAGTCGGTCTTGTGATAACCAAAACCTAATTTAGACCAGTCGATTTCGTTCATAATATAATGATTTGATTGTTAAACTCTACAAACTGCAAAGTTATAATTTTTAAGTTTGATTTGGCATCAATCTTGAATGTTTTTTCACAAAAAATCATCCAAGGTGATGCGAAATGGATGAAATGCACCACTCCCCTTAGATAGGAGGGGAGTCTCGGCCAATTGTACAGTCAAAGATATTGAGAGCCATAGAAGTGTGTTTTTGGGGGAGCCATGAAGTTGTATATCTATAACAATTCTCAATCATAACCACAAAAACACTGATTGTATTTTAACCAAAAATAGCAATTAAGCCCTAATTTTATTCAAACAGTCATTTTATTTGATGAAAAAATTGTTTGCTAATAAAAAAAATCATTAAATTTGCCCTGAAAATGTGTTAATCAATCAACAAATTAAACTTACTCGCTCTCGTTAACAGGAATACTATATTTTATTAGAACTAAATAAATGTTTTATGAAAAAAATCCTATCTAACTTGAACTTTGGATGTGCGAAAAGCGTGTTCATTGTGCTAATGATGCTGTGCGTTCCGCTCGGACTGAAAGCCCAGAACGTGAACGTCTATGGTAAGGTTACAGATGCCTCGACTGGCGAAGAGATCATCTATGCCACAGTAAAGGTAGAAGGCACTGGAACTGGTACTACTACCGACATTGAGGGCAACTACAAACTCTCCGTTCCCGTAGGCAGTACCCT
>CACYEC010000357.1 GCA_902773225.1 uncultured Bacteroidales bacterium | reverse complement strand
GTGTCGCGGATACCGCCTTGGTTGCGGATGATGAAAGTGTGCGTCGTGTCGTTGGCCACCGAGATGTCGTAATATTCGATGTCACCGTCGGGGCAGGGATTCCATTTCACGATGGCGTATGCCCATTTCTTGTCCTTCGTCCCAATCGAGTCCAACTCCGGCAGTTGGATGGTCACGCGCAGCGAGTCGGGAGCGTCGGGCGCCTTATAGTCACGCAGCTGTATCTGCTGCACAAACGAGCGGCTCTCATTGCCTGAGTTGTCGTATGCCGACATATACACCATTCCTGTGATCTTGTCCGTCACGTCAATGGCGATGGTGGTGTCGGTCGGTGCTATCATGTCGTCGTTGAGCAGTAGCCATTCCTTGCCTGAGATGCGCGGACTGTTGTAGTGGATGCAGTAGCCCACGAGGTCGGGCTCAATCGTTTCCTTTTCCCATACGAAATGGGCGATGACCTTTGCCATCGGATCGTTGTCGTCGGGCCTTTGAAGCACGATGTATTTGAGGATGGGCGGCGACGGTGGCAAGATGTCCCTCACCACCACGCGGTGCGGCTTTGTCGGCGCGCTGAGGTCGGCGAAGGCGTCATAACCCAGGATGCGGTACTCATACACGCCGTTCTCCGGCACCGAGTCGCCCAGCAGGCAGTAGTCCTCTTTCTCCGGCTGTTGCACCATCGAGAGATAGGGTTTCTTTGTCACCCGTTCCCATGGTCCGTCCACCGCCACACCGTCGAGCGTGGTCAACATACGACGTTCTATCTCATAACTCGAGTGCTCATGGTCCCACCAGCCGATACTGACATGAAAGGGTGAGGTGAGCGAATCGGTCATCACGGGGTTGAACGCTTCAGGCGTATACGGTTTGTTCACCACTTTTTCCGCCACACCTGGCTCGAAGATCAGCCTTCCTCCGTTGTCCCATCGTGTGGGTTGGATACAGTAATCGTATGTCGCCCCTGGTGTCACGTTGCGGTCGGTGAAGCGCACGGCCATCGCCTCTGCCAGGTCTTTGCGCCACTCCGCCACCACCATGGCAAAGCCGTAGGAGATGTCTTGGTCGGCGTTGTCCTCCAGCGTGCGTCCCATGGTGCCCGGCTTCTCGTATTTGTAATTCTGCGCTTCGCCGTAGAGCACACCCATCGGCACCAGTGCCAGCGAGTCCGATTCAGGATATTTTTTGCGGAACTCTTCTAACGAGAGCGGTTTGAGGCCGTAGGCCAGGGTGTCAATCTTCATCCTCCCCTGTCCGTTGCGCGGTACGCGCAGCACGTTGACGCCGTAGTCGCAGAGGTATTTATACGACACGTAGTCCTCTGCCGCCCATCTGAGCACGATGCTGTCGCCGTAGGTGCGTGTGAGCAGTTTGATTTTCGTGGTGATGAGGGGTTCTACCCACTTTCTCCCCACGGTGTTGTGAGGCGTCTTGTTAGTCGGCTCACTTGGGATGGAATCGGGTGTCTGCGCACCTGCGGTGAGGCAGGCGGCAGACATCATTAGGGTTGTTATGATTGACTTGTATCTCATGTGCCTATTATTTACTTGACAAAACTGATGGTATTCGTATTCGAACTATTAAATTGTAAGTTTTTAAATATTTGCTGTATTTGTTGTTTTTTGGTTGCAGTGGGGTATTCGTTTGATGAGAGATATATTTTTAATCCTGTTACGTCAGTGAAAACATCTTTGGACATTTTGATTGCTGTCGAACTCACATCAAATCTTGTCAACTCCAATGTTTTTAGATGATTACATTTGTAGAACATATAACTAAGATTAATCACTTTCGACATATTGAAATTCTTGAGTTTAATTTTCTCCAAATCATAACAATTGGCGAACAATTGTGTCATATCCGTAACAGACTGGGTGTTGAAATTGCTTAAGTCCAAGGTCATCAGTTTATAACAATTAAGGAACATATGACTCATAGAGGTCAATTTGCCTGTAGAGAAACCGCTTAAGTTAAGAGATGTAAGTGATCTACAATTAGCAAACATATCGTTCATAGTCACCACATTGGAGGTTATGAAATTGTCGAGAATCACCGTCTTAAGTTTTTGACAATTGTAGAACATGCTATTCATTTTCGTCACAATGCTCGTATTGAAACTGCGAAGGTCGAGAGATTCCACTCCACATCCACTGAACATTCCTTCCATATTCTGCACACGCTGAGTGTTTAGATATTCAAGTCCGTTGATTGTTGTCAATTGTTCACCCAATTTGAACCAATTACTTGTATTCGTAATTGGAAAATCATAGAATGTCGGATGAATTTCTACTGTTGTCACATGCTCTTTAACTTCAGTATCACGATACCACCCTGTGTCGCCTTTAGATAGATTCCAAACTTTGGTCACGACATGTCCGTTGATGTCATCTCCGACATTTACATTGTTGCTGTACATGAAGGTGAGTGTCGTGTTGTCTTCAGTCCAAATCACTTGAGGAACTTTTTGACCCAAAATGACAAAATATCCATTGGTGTCTTCAACGAAGCCCAATATATCTATGATTCTTTGCTTGATACTTGGATTTGGAATAGTCACCACCAAATCCGTGACACCATTGAAGACATCGGTTGCGGTTGTCATCTTGGATAAATTGAAATCCAGTCCAACATTTAGAGACTTCACGGAGGAGTTGTAGAACATCATGTCGGCATTAACTACATTGTTGGTCTTGAATTCGTGAATATTGATATTCTTCAGTCCACAGTCAGCGAACATCCCCGACATGTCAGTCACTCGTAAAGTATTTATGCCTAATACATCCAAAGTTTTCAGGGAAACACACCCCCTAAACATGTCCTTCATTGTAGTTATTGGTGCATCTTTGAACATACGTAGGTTGATCGTCTCCAGTCTACGACAATTGTAGAACATGCCCGACATGTCGGTGACGGGAATGCCTGTATATAGTTTGAATTCCATAGATTTTAGAGCCTCGCATCCTCGGAACATGTCCTTCATAAACCTCACAGATTTGAGCTCTAATACCGTCAGATCGAGATTCTTCAGTTCACCGCAATTGAGGAACATGCCCGACATATCCTTCACATAAACCGTATAGAGATTATTTATTCCCGTAATTTCGCTCAGTGTTGAATTCGTATAGTCAGCGAACCAATAGGCTGTGCTTTGGAGACGGACATCCTTGAACGAGTCATCGAATACGACTCTCTTCACCTTGCCCTGCACAGTCTCCGTCCAGGGAACTTTACCATCTTCCACTGGTGTGTTGGAAATGTCACTTTCATTCCATACAGATGTGACTTTCTGGCCATTGAAATCATCATTTGGAACGAATGCTGGATTCTCTTTGTTACAGACGAAAGTCAACGTGTTGTTGCCCTCTGTCCAGATAGCCTGAGCATTTTTGAATATGATGGTTCCAGTCTCCTTGGTAAAGCCCATTTTTGCGAAGTCAGACCTCAAATTAGGCTGCCCGCTTTCGAACTCATCAATAAGCACTTTCACACCTGCTACGCCCTTGAACACATTCGAGAAGCGGTTGATGGCAATAGCATTCGGATCGAATTTTCTTAATCGCAATGTCTCCAAAGCTGAGCAGCCATAGAACATTTCGCTGATATCATCAACTTTCGACCAGTTGAAACGTTGGAGGTCAATATCATTCAGTGTCACGCAGTTTCGGAACATACCCGACATGTCTGTCACATTTTGGGTCTTCATTTTAACAAATTTCGCAGACTGTAGGTTAGCGCAACCACTGAACATGTTTGCCATGTTCTCCACATTCTGGGTGTCGAAATTGTCAATGTTGTCGATTGTGGTAATCAGACTTTCTGCAAACATGCCCTCCATCGACTTCACGTTCGAAGTGTTGAGATTCATGCCATCGAATTTAGATATTCCACAAGTAGCAAACATCCATTCCATCGACTCGACTTCAGAGGTGTTGAGGTTTTCAAGCCCGTTGATGGTCTTCAACTGATTACCTAAGTGGAACCAATGGCTTGTAGAGTGCAGAGTCATTTCTTTGAACGACTCATCAATCACCACAGTGGTCACCTTACCATAGACAGAACCCTCGTCAGCTACCGTGGCATTGTTTCGGGTGACAGTCTTTGCCCATGCAGGAGCATTATGCTCGGGCGAATTCGTCAACTGTTCTGCGCTCCAAATACTTGATACCTTATGGCCGTTGAAGTCATCGCCCACTTTCGACACAGGTGAGTGGTTTGTGAAGGTCAGCGTATTGTTGTCCTGCGTCCAAATCGCACGTGGGCCTTCTGTTACGATCCAGCCATGCTTTCCTTCCATGAAGCCCAATTTGTTTGTGAATTGTGAGCGGTATTGCTGCAACTTCTCTGCGGGAACGATGATGTAAAGGTCTCTGACGGACTTTGGAGATACCGATTTATAATCAACATCATAATAATTATAAGTGTAAGATCCTAATGGCCCATTATAACCATTGGCTCCTGTTTCATATCCGTAATCCTTTGCGTTTAATAAGTTGAAATCATTCCCAAGCCATAGTTTCCTGAGATTTTCATCTCCACTAAACAAGTCCATAACATCTGTCAGCTTCGTCGTGTTGAAACTCTTTAGGTTGAGTTCGCTTAATTTGGCGCAACAACTAAATATTCCAGCCATGTATTCAACCTTCTCTGTATTGAAATTGCTTACATCAAGAGATGTTAGGCCGAGACATCCCATGAACATATTCTCCATATGAATCACATTCGACGTGTCGAAATGACTCAAGTCGAGAGACTTAAGAGAATGGCAACCTTCGAACATCTTTATCATTTCCCTCACATTAGATGTGTTGAAATTGCTCAAATCAAGAGATGTCAAATTGAAACAATTATAGAACATTGTAGACATCCTTGTAACACTCGACGTGTCGAAATGACTTAAGTCAAGAGAAGTAAGATTCATGCAACCGCCAAACATGCCAGACATATCCGTCACCTTCGAAGTGTTCAGGTATTCCAGACCATCTATCGACTTTACTTTCATACCCATGAACCAACCTTTGGTGACCAATGGATAGACGTTGGCGAAGGATGGGTCTATTTTCACCGAAATATAGTCATGTTCGTTGGCCCAACCAGGATACGTTGTTTTATAGGCATTAAGGACATCCATTCCACTCCAAACCCATGTGATTTCATGTCCATTCCATGTGTTCTGGTAGCCACTTTTCTTCTCTGCTGAATACTTGGTTTCTGAACTCAAGAACACGAGGCTTTCTCCACTACCGTCCTTATATCTTATTACCTGTGCAGGATAGATAATCACCAGGTTAGGATACGTCGGCTTCTTCACTTGATTAGGATGAATCTGCGTGCTGATGTCGTATGGGATGTAGATGGTGCATTGATAAGGCACACCCTTGAACATCTCCGAGCACTGAGTCATTTTAGCGGTATTGAATCCTGCAATATTAAGGTCATTCAACGACGTGCATCCAGAGAACATACGATTCATGTTCTGGACGTTTTCCGTACTCCAATTGCCAATGAAGAGTTTTCGCAGTGACGAGCAGCCCATAAAAATCTCCTGCATATTGGTGGCCGACCGTGTATCGATATTAGACAGGTCTAACTCTTTCAGACTGGAACAAGAGGCAAACAAACGGCTGAAGTTCTTCACCTTGCCAGTATAGAAGTTACGTCCCCACTTGATACTCTCCAGTTTCTTGCAACCCTCAAACATGTTCAGCATGCTCGTTAGGTTCGATTCAGAAGATTCAGATGTCCTGTAAATGGTATTGAAATCGCTTAAATCCAACGACTTGAGATTCTCGCATCCATAGAACATCCTGTCCATGTTTTTAACCCCGAAGACATCAACTCCGGAGAATTCCAAAGTCTCCAACGACTTTAATCCACTAAAGAACCCCGACAAGTCTGAAATTTCCGTAAGGTCGAGTTTCATCCTCAGTTTCTTGAGCGACGTACAACCCTTGAACATGTCTTTGATATTTCGCACACTGTACATATCGATATTGCCGATGTCGAGGGTTTCCAGTTTCTCACAGTTCTCAAACATCAACGACATGTCTTCAACCTCTTTGATATAGAGGTTGTTCAGGCCATCGATGGACACGACATTCCTGCATCCGGCAAACCAGTTCTTGATAGTCACGATTTGGTCGGTCACAGAGAAATCAGAATTCCCTATCAATGTCTTGGAATCTGGTACAAATGACGGGTCGATGGTGACTCGCACCAAACTGGACTTGTAAGAAGCCCATGGTATTGAATTTGTTGTATTCTGGATATCACTGTAATTCCAAACCTTCTGCACCTTCATTCCCTCATAGACAGTCTTCTTACCTTCGATATCGTAGGTGGAGCCAACATTGAGAGTTTTCGATGTTTTGGTGAATAACAGCTCATACTGGTTCTGTTTATTCTGTGCGAGAATAATCTTGTTGGGATGATTCGAGATGTTCCGCCTACCTGGAATCTGGACGTAAATCTCACGGATGAGATCATACGCCACGTATGAATTCAAAGATTGGTTGACGGCAGCAAACATATTGATGCAATCATTCTCACCCACATGATCGGGAGAGAATTTTTCGATATGCAATGTATTGAGTTTCTCGCAACCAACGAACATGTTCGAGCAGGCCTGGATATTGAAGCCACCGAATGACCTAATATCAATATTTTCAAGAACTTTACAGCCATAGAACATGTCAATTGTGTTCTCAACACTATTACCCTTGAATTGGCTTATATTCAAGGACTTCAGATTCGAGCATCTCTGGAACATGGCCGCTGTGTTAATGACCTTGTCATCTTTGAAATTGGTTAAGTTCAAAGAAGTCAGGCTTTCACACTGGTAGAACATATACGACATGTTGGTCACATTCTTGGTGTCGAAATTCTGCTTCAGTGTTTGGAGTTTACTACACTGGCTGAACATTCTTTCCATGTTTCTCACATTGCTCGTATTCAATTTAGTCAAATCGAGTGTCTCCAATTCCCCGCAACCGTTGAAAAGATTCGACATGTCGGTTACATTCGTCGTGTTCAGGTATTGCAGACCAGAGATGCTTCTCAATTTCGAATAAGCAAAGAACCAACTGTTCATGTCACTGATATAGGCATTCTTCATCGATGAGTCGATGACGAATTTTGTCGCATTAGTCCTCATGTTGAGATTCGACGTTTGGGATGCATTCATACAATTCTCACCACGCCACAAATCCGTGATAGTAATACCACTCAACTTATCTCCCTTCTTGTAGTTACGGTCGGAGTAGAGCAGTGTCATGGTGCTGTTGCCCTCTGTCCAAATCAGTTGGGGAACAGGTCTGTCGAGATACATTTCCTTATCTCTGTCAGTGTTATTGAGATGGTCTTCCAACTCCGACATGTTCTTGTATTCACTGCCATCGGTTCCAATTTTGTAGAATTCAATCCAAGGCTCAGCAGCACGATTGTTCATTTCATAATAACCTGTTTCGAGGTTGTAGGAATCTACACGATAGGAAGCGGCTTCGAACTGTGAAACTTCTTTCAGAGACAGATAGCTGTTGAATGCGTCTTGGGGAACATAGTTGCCGCTGTAGCTGCCGGCATATTCCGACTTGTAGGATCTCTTGAATAAAAGGGGATTAGACTGAACATATTCCGTCGCAGATATTGGAGCAGTATATGAATCGGTGCCCAACAGTCTGTAGAAAAGAAGATTTGAGATATCAGTGTCATATCTGGTCTCCTTATTATCCTTATTCTGAATGGATGATTTGAAGCCACGTTTCAGGGAGTTCAGGTATTTAGTCTTGTAAATTGTGTTGCTGTCATCGCCGAAAGCACCACCGAAAATCAACGGCAACTGGTAGTATGGCACACGTACAGTCACACCCCGCTCAGTAACCTCAATATACTGCCCACGGTGATACTCGTTAAAATCCCTCATCAATTGATTGAGTTGTTTGTCATCCATTTGCTCCTTGGAATCATCCCATGAATAGGAGAACCATTTGAACATGTCACGAGTTTCTTCTTTCAGCTTTTCACTCAACGTTTCTGCCACATGGAAGGGAGCGTAGAAATCTCTTGCCATCTCAGCATAACTGTAGGATTGGTCGTTCTTATTGATGTTGAGCAGACGTGGTGAGACAGTCGATGCCCTCCCATTTTGGTTGGCGGCGGTGATGCCTCCCATCGATTTCAACGACATCGGGAGGGGCCACTTTGGCTGGTTGCTGTTATTGAAATGCCAGGTATTCCAAGTATTGTACATTTCATCACGCAGGGAACGCAGCGGCATGGCTTCTTCACCCTTGATGAAGTCGCTATTAATAATCGTGCCATTAAATTCGTAGATGAGCGACTCAGAGGCAAACGGTATGTACATTTCATCAAAGTCATAACTCTTGAGAGCCTGGTCACCAATGAAGGTGTACTTTGAGAGGTAGGAAAGGTAGAGCCACGGGTCGATGAGGCGGTAGGGAGCCACTACATTTTCATCCTTGTCCTTGTATGGATAGTTTTGGAAGGC
Organism: uncultured Bacteroidales bacterium; assembly: GCA_902773225.1. Taxonomy (GTDB): domain Bacteria; phylum Bacteroidota; class Bacteroidia; order Bacteroidales; family Bacteroidaceae; genus RUG11857. The sequence continues at coordinate 2,788 of CACYEC010000357.1, read as the reverse complement.
GATTTCATCATCGGTGAGTGTCTCGTCGTTGTCGTTCTTGAATGTATAATTGAACACGGGCGATGAGGTGGGACTGGCTCCCACGAAGGGCACCACGTATGGCAGCAGCTCACCCGTGAGTTCACGTTTGGTGCTCTGCATCCACGAGTCGTCTTGAGTGCCAGACATGCCCTTTATGATTACACCGTGGGGGGCTGCGGTTACCCACAGGTCGACCAAGTAGATGGTGGTGTCTTTGCTTTCTCTCATGATTGTCCCTGTTTTGGGATTTTTCATCAGATTCCCATTTTTGTTTCTAAGTGCAGGCCTGTAATGGTAGCCAAGTTGCAAGTGGTAGAGTTCGTTGGAGTAGTCATAAGAACTGCCTTGGCTTTGAATGGCATCGCTGAACTTTCTGATGCTGCTGAAGTCGGTCTCGGGCCGCAAGTTGATACAATTGTTACCTTCATCATAGACAGCCTTGACAGTCTGCACCTGGCTCCAACAAGAATCTATTGGGTTCTGCGCGAGCTCCTTGGCGTCGTAGGCTGTGAGTATCCAATCCAGCTTGTCCGCTGGCAAGTCAGAAGTCAGGTTGCGGTTGAGCGCGATGGTGGGATGGAGGATGTCGCCGTAATAGGCGGTGAAGGGCTCGTTGCTGTTGTTCTTCACCTTGATGCCATCAACGGATGGGTAGGCCAAAGCCACGTATGGCTCGAGGGTGGACAGTGAATCAGCCTCGACCTTGTCCTCGTTCTGGTCTTTCACTCGGAAGAACCAGATTTTGTTCTGGCGCCATCTCATGGGCACTTCTTTCATCGTCAGGGTATCGACATACTCACACCATACACGATGACCATTATTGATTTCATAGGCATCGCCGGTTAATATCAAGGCATAGCTGTGCCCCTCCTCGACATCCATGTTGCAGAGATGGAAGGTCTGGCCTTTGTCCTCGCGGAAGCTCACATCCTTCTCTTCGACTTTGGGGTCGTAGAGAGCGTTTTGATAATAGTTGTATTGCTCTCCGTTGAACTTATATTTAGCTCTGGCGCGGTTGTAATCGATGACCTCTGTGATATTGGTCTTCTGGTGCAACAGTCCCTTTTCTTCGCTGGTGATTTCAGATCCTTTCATCTCAGAGGAACATTCTTCCACAGTAGTGGTCCGGTCACGGTATTGAGAGAAGATGAACGAATTGAAATTATCATAAGTTTCCCAATAGGATGCTTCGGAAATGCCAGGCATTGCTGCTGTGTAATAGGTTTTTTCTTTCGGATTCCATCCGTTACGGCGATAGAACTCATCGGGCGTGAGATGCTCATCAATCATGCTTGACGTAGTGGTGACACCAAGGTCGACGAGGCGAATGCCCATTTTCATGTGGTTCAAGTTTTCGTCTTTCTTCATGTCGAAGACGTAGGTGCGCGAGGCGTTGATCCTGAGCCTATCGCGGATACTGTCGGTGATTTCGACATCTTTATAATGATCTTCAGCCATCTGGGATGCATACGTTGGGTCGACGAGGCGATGGTGGCTGCCGAGCGAGGCGTTGGTGGTGACAATCATCTTGTTGACATCGGCCTTGGAGATGGCGAACTCAGGCTTGTAGAGGGCCTGATAGAGGCTGTCGCTGCCCATGCTGACACCCGCGAAGAGCTCAAAGCCGTCGAGGGCGTTGCCACGGAAGGGCACACAATGGTCGCCAGCAGCGAAATGGAACTGACGGTTGATGCTGAACAGTCCGCTGAGGAGGCTGATTTTCACACGGGCCTTGCCTTCTATCCATGTGGGCTTGGGCAGACCCACCTCGAGCACGCCGCCGATGCCTGCTTCGATCAGGCTAATCTTCTTGTCTATCAGCGAGCCGATTTTCACATGAATTCCGAGATTGGCGGCAAGGTAGGCGTAGAATTGCCCAAGGGCATACCATCCTTCGTATCCCATGGTGGAATGGTTGTTGACACAGAAGGCGGCGTTGCCGTAGTTGATGAGGGATGCATCGAAGCCCGCGATGGCTTCAATGCCACCATAAATCAGTCCGAGGTTGAGGGTGATGTCGCCCCATGCCGAGGCACCCACCATGACACCGCCTTTGATGTCGTTGGGGTTGAGCAGGGCCTTGGTTGCGTTCATGCGAGAGCTTTGTGCTTTCGACAAGTCGCCGCCCATGTCGGTATTCTCATTCTTATGCCCACTGAGGAACTCGGTGATTTTCTGAGGTATGTCGGGCAGTTTGCCATTGTCGGGCAGTTCGTTGCCCAGACAGAGATAGGCATCGGCCTTTAAGTGTGCGCTGCATATCTCATGTTCGTAATTAATGAAGGTGATTCTGCAACGCTTATCCGGTTTTGGCTGACCCAAGTAGAGATGCCATCTGGGTGTGCTGTAACTATTACTGGCTTCCACCCATGTGATTTTCAATTCAATTGGTAGTCTTACGGAGCCAGTGGAGCCGAGGTGCGTTACCTGCTCCTGTTCTTTCTTCTTATCCTCTGCGGTCTTTTCTGCCTCCCTTTCAGCAGTCTTCTCTGGGTTGTCGTCTTCAGAGAGAGCTTCCAGCGACTGTTCGGCACTTTCCTTGGGTGTTTTGTTTACAAGATCGCCCATCTGGTCACTGAACCTGTTAAGCTCTTCCTGTGCTTCCTTCAGTTTTTCGTTGGCTTCAATCATCTTATCCCTAAGGGCATCGTTAGCGAAGCCCGCCTCTAAGGAAATATTGAGGCAGAGGTATCGGTCGATGGTCTTTCCAACTTTGTCCTTGCTGTTTTCATAGATGAGGGTCACTTCGGAATTGATAATTCCACCC
>CACYEC010000356.1 GCA_902773225.1 uncultured Bacteroidales bacterium | reverse complement strand
TTATCAATGAGCTGATGCAATCGAACATCGACTGCATCATGGACGATTTAAATGAATTCCCCGACTCATGGGTGGAATTGTATAATAGCGGCACTGAAACCGTTAACTTGGATGACTACAAGATAGGAGTAAAAAACAAGGTGGGCAAAGCTTGGCAACTTCCCGCACAGACAGTTGATCCAGGGAAGTATGTCGTGGTTTATTGCGACAAGGAGGAGTTGGATGGTACACTACATACCAGCTTCCGCCTTGAATCGGACAAGGCTGGTAGTGTTTTTCTCTTTCTGAACGACCAGATTGTTGATCAAGTGGACCATGCCCCCATGCCTGCACCTAACATCGCTTACGGTCGCCTTGTGATTAACGGTGTCGACGAATGGGGCTATTTGGATACACCTACGCCTAATGCCGCCAACAGCGGAACTATTTGCAAAGATGGTGAGGGCAATCCCCAAATTCTCGGCGAACCGATATTCAGCGAGAATGGCCATGTGATGACCTCTTCTACGGGTACCATCTCCCTCACCCTATCACTGCCTGCGGGAAGCCCTAATGGAGCCTACATCCGTTACACAACTGACGGTAGCGAACCCACCAAATCGAACGGAACCTTGTACGAGGATCCAATAACTATCCGCAGTTCAACCACGTGGTACCAACCGAATCCGCAGTCAACAGTGGTACGGGCCAAGATATTCTGCGACGGATGGCTGTCACCAATGTCAACCGCACAGTCGTACATCTTCCTTGGCCGCAACATGACTATTCCCGTCATCTCCATTGCTACCAAGGATAGTTACATGAATGACGCAAGTATCGGCATCCTTAACAAAAAAAACAACTCTGGCAAGGATAATAAGGTGGATTGGCGACGTCCCATTAACATTGAGATGTTTGAAGAAGCTGGTGCGGAGAGCGTCATCAACCAGCTCAGTGAGACACGCGTCGGCGGCGGACAGTCACGCTCGAATGATGTGAAGACACTTATCGTATATGCAAATAAGCGGTTTGGTGTGAATCGTTTCGACTACGAGTTCTTCCCCGACCAGAAACCTGGATTGAGAAACTTCAAGAGCATCATGTTGCGTAACGCTGGCAACGATTACGGGCGCCTCCACATGCGTGATGCTGTTATCCAGCGCGTGATGGGACAAAATGCCGACATCGACTGGCAGGCTTGGAAGCCCGCCATCGTTTATATCAATGGTGAGTATAAGGGTATGCTCAACATTCGCGAGCGCTCAAACGATGACCACATCTATTCCAACTATAATGGTTTGGAAGACATCGACATGGTTGAAATTGTGCATGAAAAAGTCAACAATGAGGACAAGTTGATTGAGGAACTGAAGGTTGGGACATGGGACCGATACAACGCTTTCAAGGAATTCTACACAGAGGAAGGACACACAATGGCCGAATACAATGAAATCATGGACGTCAATGAGTACATTAACATTATGGCTATGAACCTCTACTATGGAAATATCGACTTCCCTGGTAATAACATCATTGTATGGGCTCCCACTGAAAACGGTGGGCGCTGGCGCTGGGTAGCCAAAGACACCGACTTTGGACTCGGGCTCTATGGATGGACTGAAACCAGCAGTTCATTCAACACCATCGACATGATTTATCATCCAAATAATTATAACAACTCATGGGCTTTCTCAGAGCCAGCCACTCGTCTTTTCCGTAACCTGATGGCTGACCCAGACTTCAATCGTGAGTTCATCGACCATTGTGCCATCTACATGGGTGACTTTATGAATGAAAGAGGCACACACCAAATTTGGGATTCCATGGAAAGCCTCGCCAAGAGTGAAATCATCAAGATGTTCGGTAATAGCATCAACAACGAAATCAACAGCGTAAACAACTGGCTCAGCAATCGCACCAACAATTTCTATGGCTTCTTGGCAAGCCAATTCCAACTAGGCACGCCTACACCGCTCATCATCAACAAAAACGTTACCGAACAGGTTACCACCATTGTCAATGGCATAAAAATCAAGTACACAGATGACACTCACTCATCTCCCTATTTCGACGGCAAGTTCTTTGCCGG
>CACYEC010000355.1 GCA_902773225.1 uncultured Bacteroidales bacterium | reverse complement strand
CGGTGTCGATTCGTCTGTGGCTGCCATGTTGCTCAACCGTGCCATCGGCAAGAACCTTACCTGCATTTTCGTGAACAACGGACTGCTCCGCAAGAACGAGTTCACCGATGTCATGCACGATTACGAATGTCTTGGCTTGAATGTCGCGGGAGTGGATGCCTCACAGAAGTTCTACAACGAATTGGCTGGTGTTCACGAACCTGAGAAGAAACGCAAAATTATCGGTGCTGGATTCATTGACGTGTTTGAGTCTGAGGCTAAGAAAATCGAGGGTGCCAAATGGTTGGCGCAAGGTACTATCTATCCCGACCGAATCGAGTCGCTCAACATCACGGGCAAGGTCATCAAGTCGCACCATAATGTGGGAGGACTGCCCGAGAAGATGGGACTGAAACTCTGCGAACCGCTGAAGTGGCTATTCAAGGACGAAGTGCGACGTGTGGGGCGCCAACTACAGATGCCCGAACACCTCATCACCCGACATCCTTTCCCTGGACCAGGACTTGCCGTGCGCATCTTGGGTGAAATCACTCCTGAGAAGGTGCGGATGCTACAAGAGGCGGACGACATCTTCATCCGTGGACTGCGCAACTGGAAAGTACGCCTCTCGGGTGAGGAGGCACGAAAGGTGCTTGCCGCCGGGGTGCCTGCCGACATGAAGGACGGTGAGATTGAGGTGTCGCTCTACGACCAAATTTGGCAGGCTGGAGCAATACTTCTCTCCGAAGTGAAGAACGTTGGAGTCATGGGCGATGAACGCACCTATGAGAATCCCGTCGCATTGCGTGCCGTCACTTCTGCCGATGCCATGACCGCCGACTGGGCAAAGCTCCCTTACGATTTCCTTGCAGAGGTCAGCAACCAGATTATCCGTAACGTTCGAGGTGTCAACCGCGTCTGCTACGACATCAGTTCCAAACCACCCGCAACCATCGAGTGGGAATAGTTTGTCGGGGGAAAATCGAGCATCTTGCCGTAACGAGTTTTGCAGTCATACCAAGAGTTGTGGTTAGGTGTGAAAGATTTTTTTCAATAAATAGGAAACTTTAGTTACTATTGTAATGGATTTAATGATGAAAAGAACCATTTTTCTTACGATTCTTGCGCACATTGCACCATTATTTGTGCTTCATGTTTCAGCATACGACATTCAGATCGATACAGTGTATTACAAGATTGTCAACAATGAGGCAACAGTCACAAGCAATGGCTACGATAGTTATGCAGATACTGTCATCATACCCTGTAGCATCGAATATGGAGGAGTTACCTATCCTGTTACATCGATAGAAGAAAGTGCTTTTGGAGGCAGTTCCAGATTGACCATGGTGGAAATACCCAACAGTATCAAGTCTATAGGACAATTCGCTTTCGAATATTGCACTGGCCTGACCTCTGTTGTAATTCCCAACAGCGTCACAACCATTGGACATTCCGCATTCTCCTATTGTACAAACTTGAAATCCGCTGTTCTCTCCAACAGCCTTACTCTTATCGACGAGTATCTCTTCTTTGATTGTTCCAATCTGAAGTCCATTGCTATTCCCGATGGCATCAAATCCATCAACGAGTCTGCGTTCAGAGGCTGTAAAAGTCTGACATCAATCGTTATTCCCAATGGAGTCACCTCCATCGGCAACAGAGTTTTCTATGATTGTTCAAGCCTGACCTCGTTAGAAATCCCCAATAGTGTCAAATCTTTCGGCTACAAGCCTTTTGCTAACTGTGACAAGTTGGAGGCCTTGAGCATTGATATAGACTATGTTGATTCTTGGTTCAACAATCTACCATCTTTGAAGACCCTTGTGTTAGGCGACCATGTGGAAACCATTGGAGAAGAAGCTTTTGCTGGTTGTTCGAACCTGAATTCATTAAACCTATCCAAAGGGCTAAAGACCATTGGTGTAAAAGCCTTTTACGAGTGTGAAAGACTTACCGAATTGACCATCCCCAATCACGTGACAGAAATCGGAGAACAAGCTTTCTATGGTTGTAAAGGTTTGACCAAACTGACCTTAGAAGACGGTAAAGAACCTTTGACTTTCTCTTCCACATCTGTCGCTAATACATTTATGAAGACATCGCTCAAGGAAATCTATTTGGGGAGGAATATCTACTATTTCAATTATTCACCCTTTGGCGCTATGGAGATGCTCACCACTATCACCATCGGAGAGGATGTTACGAAACTACCTGATATGGCTTTTTTAGGTAGTTCCCAACTCACCGACGTATTCATCTATACAACCAGCGTTCCTGTCACAGGGGAAAGCGTTTTCACCGAATCGTATCAGAAAAACGCCACCCTACATGTGCCTTACTCGATTTACGATGAAATTAAAGTCCTCCGACCTTGGGTTCAGTTCGGTAGAATCATCAATTACGAAGGTTTGTACAACCTCACCTATCTTGTTGACGGGGAAAAATACAAGAATTTTGTGATTAAGCAATACACCGCAATTGAAGAAAAGGAAGAAGAACCTGAGAAAGAAGGCAACACCTTCTCTGGTTGGAGTGAAATACCAGAAATCATGCCTGAGCATGACGTGGAAGTGACAGGTTCCTTCACAACCAATACCTATCAACTGACTTGGATGATTGGTGACGAAATCATACAGATTGATTCCGTGCTATACGGTGATAGCATCGTCTTGGCTGAGGTCCCGTATATAGAGGGATATGAGTTTGCTGGATGGATAGACATGCCTGAGACGATGCCTGACCACGATGTGATTATAACAGGTAGTTATACAGATATTCTATCCATTGGTGGCCTCATGGCCGAAGACAAGCGGAAGCAAGTTTATACTGTCGGAGGTCAACTAATCGCCCAACCTCGTAAAGGAGTGAATATCATCAAGACTGCTGATGGGAAGACGGTGAAGGTGTTGTTAAAATGACACAAATCCATACATGTTAAAAATCCGTTTACTGTGTTCACAGAAGAACATTGAACAACTTGAGGAAGAAGGCTGCTAATACATCATCGGTGCAAGAATCTGGATTCCACGCCCCTCTAAGGGGAGGTCAACGTTCAATGTAATAGACGATGATATGGAGAAGAAGGGGGAGGAAATAGGCGGTGTACTGGAACACCTGGAACCAAAAATCGCCTTGGCTGAAAAGACTGAACACCTGTGAACAGTCGAAACAAGCCACCATCTGCGCAATAATGATAAAAGAGAGGAAATAACCAGCGATGTCGGCTATCAATTTAGTGTCGGCTTTCACAACGTCTGCGATTGTGAGGAGTCGTCCGGATGTGTAACCGTAGATGTCTGCGGTGATGATGACGAAGATAAGGGCGACGGAAGGTAGGCCTCGGGTGAAAGGTGAGTGGTTCAGCGTTCCGAGTGGATTCAGCAACGGGGCACTGGGCAATAACGTCATACATGCGACTGCCACAGCGAAAATCACCAGTACGAGCAGGGCGATGACCATCGCGTTTTTCTGTTTGGCGTTGGTGTGTCCGCGGAATGCATAGAGCATACCAGATCCATCGAGTGCGCTCAAAGCCATTAGCCCCAGCAACACCATGGCCAAAGGCGAATGGGTGATGTTTGGCACTACGCTGGAAAACATCCACCTCATGCCGTCAGCACTTAGCAGATTCACCACCTCCATGCCATAGATGCTCCCCACCCAAGTGAAAAGCGCGAGCAGCAGAATGGCCAAGAGACACCCTAAAGGGATATATGTCAATAGGTCGCGGTGTCGCATTTCTTTTGTTTTTCGTCTTTTTTGTTATGTCGTCTTTTCGTCATGTCGTCTTTTCGTCATGTCTTCTCTCTTCTTTCGTCTTTCGTTATAACGTAATAACGATATAACGTCATCACGAAAAATCGGAAAAAAACGAAACCATCGTCTTATGCGTCATCGGGTTCGAGGTTGTCAATGTCGAGGATGCGCAGTTCCAAGGCCTTGGTGACCAGACGGGTGGCGTTGACCGACCGCTCTCCGCCGAAAAGACGGCTGATGAGGTCGTTCTGGCGCTTCTCCAACGACTTCACGCCGAAAGGCATGCTCCTCAGGTTGGCAATCATCTCCTTGGTGTAGCCGAGTGCCAAATGGCGGAGCAAACGTTCGTCGTATTCGTCGATGTCGTAATCAAGCATCACCTCTTGATGACGGTTCTCATTATAAACCGACTGTTTGAAGCGATAGAGAATCTTCTCCAAGATGGGTTGGTTGAACACCATACGCTTACCGTCCATCACACTCATCACGTCACCTCGTGTGAGCAATTCTCCGCTCTTCAGGATGATGCCGTCGGCACCGGCATCGAGTGCATCCACCCACAATGCCTCGTTGAGAATCTCACCCGTGAAGATGAGGACGTGGATGGAGGGATATTTCTTGCGCAGGGTGGAGCAGATATCTACACCCACCGTGGTGGAACCACCCAAACCGAGGTCGAGCAGAATCAGGTCTGGCAATTCCTTGCGAAGCAAAGTCCACAATTCGTTCTCCGTCATGGCCGTTCCTATAATCTCTGCCTCGGGGATGTCGTTGCGGAAAATCTCTTCTGTACCTTTCAGTTCAAGTTTGGCGTCTTCTACGATGATTACTTTGAATTTATCCATATCTTGTGTTTTTATTTTGATTCTTTCATTTGCCATTTCGCAATGATGGCTATTTTTTCTTGGGGATGGTGAACACGATGCTGTACCCATTGCTGTCTTCTGCCGGCTCAGCGTAGATGCGGCAGCCTCGATAGGGAGAGTGCTCGTCATGCTCGCGGACAATCTGCTTGCTCACAATCAACTGCGTGGATAAAAGACGGTCGGTACGTGGGTCGAAACGGATGATGTCGGGGTAGAATAGGTCGTTGAGTTCTTGCTGGCTGGGTGACTGACGGTCATCGGTCAGGCGGAATGCTACAAAACGGTTCTCCGACAGTGAATCAAACCGCAGATGGCCGGGTTGGTCCAATTCGAAAGCGTGTTGAAAGAGATTGTCCACCAAATACTCAATCAAATCCTTGTCGCACACAATCTCTTCGTTGGCGAAGTCACCGATGGTGAGCGTGAGGTTGGGGTTGGCTCTCGTTGCCATCTTGTTGAATGAGCGTAAGGCGTAGTCGGCGAAGTGAGACGTGTGCCATGACGCGCGACGGAAGGTTTTGCCTGTCACCTGTTTGAGGGCGTTGGCACTCAGAATACTGTAGATGTCCTTGTAGTAGCAGGCCAGTTCGTACAGTGCAGGGATATCCACTTCCTCTCCTTGTGCTTTGGCGCTAACCAGTTGTTTGATACGGTTGGGGTAGTACATGGTCTCATGCTTGATGGTGGATAGGCAGTTGTCGAGAATCATGTTCTGAACGTGAACCATACTTTCCTCATGTCCGGCACGGCGTTCCTCGTCTTCCATGAGTTCGATGTTGTTGGCGCGGATATTGAGTTGAACTAATGAGTTGTTGAGGTAGATGGAGGTGAGTTGCACCATGAGTTGGATGATGATATCCTCGTCGTCGGAGAGTCTTCCCCCATGCAGGGCCAGCGCAATGCCACCGATGGTCTGCTCACCGCTTTCATCGCTGACGGTCATGGGGTAGGCGATTGTGCTTTCTTTTTGCGTCTCTTTGACCTTGGACTGAGTGTAGGCTTCCTTGGCGAGTTGTGTGAGTGTCTGTGCGTGATGGGACTGCTCGCTGGTGGCTGTCAGCAACCCCTTGCCATTGTCGCTGTTCAGGATGATGGCCATGCCGTCGAGTAATTTCACGTCGCTGAAACCGCGGAAGAGGTCTGACACCAGTTCTGAGTTGAGTTCCTGGGCGTTACCATCGTATTCGGTAGAGAACATACGCTTGGAAAAACTGATGTACTGCTCCATGTTGAGAATGTGAAGCAGATAGAGTTTGTAGTAAATCACAAAGAACAGCACTAACGAGAGTACCAGCAGGGAAAGAAGCACCACAAGTACGGTCTGTTTGTTGATGTTGGCCATCTGCAGGTGGTTACAGGTCTGTTCCAGACTCTTGTCCTGGCCCACCAGACGGTACATGCGGGTGTAGGCTTCGTTGTTGCTGTAGTAGGTGTCCCAACGGTTGAGCGCCAATGCGGCGATGGCCATTTCGTTTCTCAGATAAAGGATAATGCCGTAGGCCATGTCATGGTCTTCCTTAAACCATTCGAGTTCGGTCGGCGACTCGTCGCTGTAGGTGGATTTCATCTGTCGCTGGTCGTCAGGATACATCAACTGGTGGAATGCGTTAAGGGTGGCGATGGCGGAGTCGGCGTAGATGAAGGCATCGTCGTAGTAACCATCCACATTGCAGTAATAGACGTTGTCCATCAGGTCGTGCAGTTTGTCGTTGAGACTGTCGGCTTTCATGGTCTGTATGCTGTCTGGCAAGGCTGGAGTGTTGTCCACAATGCTGGTAGAAACATCGGGAATGGGGGCCGAAGGCATGCTGGTGCAACTGCTTATCAATGGCAACAGACCAATAATCAAAAGTTTTAGCGTGCGTAGAGTGCCCTTGGGAAGGGTGAAATGGAAACGGCTTCCTTTGCCCAGTTCGCTTTCTACGGACAAACGGCACACAGAGAACAGTTTGTTGGTCTTGCGGTATTTCTCGATAATGCCCTTGCAGTTCATCAGACCGAAACCGAATCCTTTCAGACTCGACAATTGGCGGTTTTGCTCAGTGCTGTCTTGGTCGTTGTCTTGACTCATGCCGATTCGGCTGGCATCATAGACTTTCTCGTCGCAGATCAGATGGATGTCGTCGCTCGACAAACCACGGCCTGTGTCTTTTACAGAAATATCAACACTGTCCTGACCTTCGGAGGCGCTGAGGCTGACTGTTCCTCCTTGTGGCGTGTATTTCAGTGCGTTGTCAAGAAGGGTGTTAACCATGAAGATGGTCAGTGCTCTGTCCGCTCTGACGATGCTCTCGGTCGGCTCCACCTCGAGACGGATGCCTTTGGCCTCAAACGATGACCTGTTCTTGGCGAACATCTCAAAAAGGGGTTGTAGGCTGAACGACTCGATGTTGAGCGTCAGCGTTCCTTGGCTCATCTTAATCCAGTGCACGAGGATTTCGTTGTCGGCATTGATTTTATCGACCAGTTCCTCCACATACCGCAGGCGGTCAGCGCGTTTCCTGCTGTCCTCGCTATGGTCTCTCAAACGGCTGAGTTCGTTGGTCATGCGGTCGATATAGGGCATGATGCCCAGCACAACCGACATACATGCTTGTTTGTCGATGTTGGCGCATTTGTTCTCCTTCACATGCATCTCGTGGACGAAGCGTCGGCTTTCCGACATCTGCATGCGGTTGTTGAGGGTAATCACCTTCTTGCCGTTGGTGATGAGCCAGTCGTAGAAGGCACTGATGACATTGAGCAGTTCGCGTTCGTAATTTCCCAGACGGGCTTTTCGGCTGGATGTGTCAGTTTCATTCTTGTCTTTGGCTATAATGTCTGATAGTTGCAAGTCCTTGTTTAGGGTAGGGAAGAGACTGTGGATATCTGGACCGACTGCCTCGTCAATGGCTTGGCGTATGTCGTCGGTGTCGTCGGCGTCGGAGGGCATGGAAGCGGTCATCTTCCTGCAGATGTCGAGCAATTGTTGCAGTTTGTCCTTGCGTTGTTGCTTGTTGTGGATTTGTTTCTTGTAGAAGACTACAAACATCGCCACGAGCAAAAGGAGGAAAGTGAGTAACGAGAGAATCAGGATGTTGATGGTGTGTTCCTCGCGGGAGAGTTTGTCGTATCTGTTCTCTATCTCCATGTCCTGGCGTGTGGCGTCGAGGATGTCGAGGTAGGCGTTGCGGTTGTAGTCGGCGGCGGATTTGTCGCCCATGCCGCTGTAGCAGATGCTCAGGTATTCCCTGACGCTCGACATCCACAATGGATTCACGCTTTCGTCATGGCTCTCTATCCATTGTTTCTCGAGGGATGGCTCTTCGGGGATGGAGTCGTAGGTCACAAGGACTCTGTCGCGTAGTTGGTGTGCGGTGCTGTCACAATGAAGCCTGTGGTGCAGGTTGATGTTGTCCAGGGCTGTCTGCAGGGTGTCGAGGGCTGCGGTGTAGTTGTCGTGGTTGATGTAGTGCTCGGCGATGGTGATGAGGGCGGCGTTGGCATTGAAAGGACTTCCGTATTGGCTGAAGAGATTGTAAGATTGGCGTGAGAGTACGAGTGGCAGGTTGCCTTTGTCGTCGTAATTCGCCTTCACGTATTCTGCCAGTACGAGGATGTCTTTCTGTTCCAGTGGCTCAGTGCTGTAGATAAGGTTGTCGGCGCAACTTTGCAGTGTGGAGGCGATGAAGAAGGTGAGTCCTTTGTTCACACTCACCGAGAAACAACGCATCAGGTCGCGGTGCTCCTCGTTGGCGGGGGAGTTGGCTTTGCCTTCTTGCATGGTGTTGGCCGGTGCGTTTTGGCTCTCTTCTATCAGTCCTCCGGTGCCTCGCAGATAACAGTATTTTGCAATTTGGGCGGTGTCACCGCGGATGCAGTCGATGTTGTCTGTGATGTAGCGCATTTCGGTGGCGGCCTCATGTCGCTGATTCATATAGTAATCATACACGGCCGAGACGAAGTGGTACTCGCTCAGGGCATAGTTCCACAGACGCAACTGGTGAGGATTCATGCTCTCTGTGTTGCCGGCGAGACGGTCCAGGTGTCGCTGGGCGTTGTTGCGGTGGTCGTAATATTCCTTGTTGCTGCTGGTGCGTTGGCACAGTTCCATCAATCCCACGTCTGCAACAAGCGCCAACAACTCGTTCTTCGACTCAGCGGTCACTTGTTGGTAGGTTCTTTTGGCCGAAGCGTAGTCGGCGCGCATTGAGAGGACGAACGCCTTGTGGCAGAGTGCTTCATACCGTCCGTCGGCGTAATCGCTTGATTCGCCTAAGGCTTGCTCTGCGTATCGTTCAGTCTCGGACAACGACACATAACGGTTCTTGTAGGCTTGTTCGTTGAGGGCATCGGCTTGGTCATGCCATGAGGCTGAGTCGCTCATGTTGGCACCACACGCTGACAACAGCATGATGACCAAGAGTAGCACATACTCTTGGAGAAAACGCTTGGGTGTCTGATGTCGGTTTACGGTGCTTCGCATGATACGTTGTTTGTCATTAGGTATATCATGCAAAATTACAATTAAAATTCGAAAAAACCGAAATTTTTCGTTCAACAAATCATCAAGTACTTATCCGATGCGCCAATTATGTTTTTTTACTCAAGTTATGCAAGTATGCGGAATCTTTGATGGTTAGTCGCCTAAGGCGAGAAATCCTATATGATTCTGATAAGGAACTGATCTTTCCCACCATTATGAAGGATTGTAACATACTGACGCTGAAAGCGTCATCTCTTAATAACCAAGGGTCGGCACGACCTTCGGTACAAATAGCGGCTCACCTAAGCACACTGAAAGTGTGCCCCATCTTCCATGATGGGCGACCCTTTTAGTGTCGATTATCCTATACACCAGTACTATCCGGGGGTGCAAAGCACCCTCGGTTACTGAGAGGAAACGCTTTCAGCGTTTTTCGTAAATCCTCCATGAAAGTGGGAAACTTCAAAAAGTAATGTAGTCATCGGGTGGACTATAGATGGTATGATGGTATGGAAACTATAGATGATATATATTTCTTTCATTTTTTTTCGAGTTTTCTCATACGGTGTAAGTTTTTTTGTATACATTTGTAGTTGATTTCAAATATTACCCCTTTCGCTTTGAAGAATTTATACTACAACCAGATTGTGGAGTTGCTGGAGCACAAGCCTGAAGGAATGAAACTTCAGACGATTGTGCTTCAT
>CACYEC010000354.1 GCA_902773225.1 uncultured Bacteroidales bacterium | reverse complement strand
TATGAGGGTTGCTCGTCCGAGGCAGAGGGTAGAACGCTATAGGTGTGGGCCTGAGGTCCACGAAGCCAGGGGGTGACTTCTGGTTTAGATAAATGACAGACACTTCCCTTAGTGGAAGCACAGAATCCGGCTTATCGTCCGACTGTTTTTTTAGGAAACCCACTTCAGACAACATGAAAAAGATACCCGTCATCAGTATGTTGGCCCTATGCCTGATGCCATCCTCATCCCCAGCCCAGAAGCAATGGACATTGGATGAATGCATCAGTTATGCCTTAGAGCACAACATCCAGATTAAACAGAACCTACTCTCGAGCGAGTCGCTCCAAGAGGATGTTCTCCAATCGAAGGCCTCCCTATTCCCGAGCCTGTCGGCCAGCACCAACCAGAACGTAGCTTACCGTCCGAACGCGATGTCCACCATCAACCTCACGAACGGCACGATGACCTCATCGAGCAACAAGGTGAGTTACAACGGCAGTTACGGCATTAACGCCAACTGGACAGTGTGGAATGGCGGTCGCAACGTGAAGAACATCGAGAAAAGCAAGTACAGCAGTGAAATGGCGGAACTTCAGACAGAACAGACCGCCAACTCCATCCAAGAGCAGATTGCTCAACTTTACGTCCAGATACTTTACGAGAACGAAGCAGTGAAGGTGAATGAAGAAATCGTGAAAGCCTCAGAGATGCAACGGGACCGTGCGAAAGTGATGGTCGAGGTGGGTAGTCTTGCCCGTGTGGATTTGACCCAGTTGGAGGCCCAGGTGACTCAAGACCAGTACTCATTGGTTAGCGCCCGTTCTCAGTTAGCCAACTACAAACTTCAGTTGAAGCAGCTTTTAGAGATTCACGGTGGGGAGCCCTTCGACGTGGTAATCCCATCGATTGACGATTCCGAGGTTCTGGCCCTTATACCTTCTGAGGAAGACGTCTATCTTGCAGCCCTCAACATACGTCCGGAGATTGAGAGCGGTAAACTGAACATCCAATCATCACAGTTGGACCTTGCTATCGCCAAGGCTGGTTACCTACCCACGCTGAACCTCACCGCCAGTATCGGAACCAGCAACGCCAGTGGAACCCACACCCCATACTTCAGGCAGATCAAGAACAACTGGAGCAACTCCTTAGGTTTGTCTTTGTCCATCCCCATTTATGACCAGCGCAGCGCGCGCACCTCAGTGAACAAGGCACGTATAGCCATTCAGGAGAGCCAGCTCAGCCTTCAGGACACAGAAAAGCAACTCTACAGCAGTATCGAGAACTACTGGCTCAACGCCACCACCGCCCAACAGCAATACATATACGCTAAAGCCAACGTTGAGAGCATGCAACAGACCTACGATTTGGTAAGCGAACAATTCCGCTTAGGTCTGAAGAACATCGTGGAACTGACCACAGGGAAGAACAACCTGTTGCAAGCCCAACAGCAACTCCTTCAAACCAAATACACGGCACTGCTCAACCGCGCCTTGCTCCGATTCTACCAAGGCGAGGAACTGAAACTATAACATTCCCCAAAACCAACTACAAGAAAAAAACGAAGCGATGAACAAGCGAACTTTATACATCACATTGGCAGCCTCCCTGCTAATCAGTTTCACTTCTTGCAAAAAAGAGAGCAAGATATCCTACAGTAGCGACAAAGTGGAATACAGGGACATCTCGACCAGTATCACCGCCACAGGCACCATTGAGCCAGTGACCAAGGTTGAGGTCGGTACCCAGGTGTCGGGTATCATTGACAGGATTTATGTGGACTACAACAGTGTGGTACGCAAAGGGCAAGTGATAGCCGAACTCGACAAAACCAACCTGTTGAGTGAACTGGCCAGTGCCCAGAGCAACCTACAGAATGCCCAGAGCAGCCTGAACTACCAACAATCGAACTACAACCGCTACAAACAACTCTACGACAAGGGTCTGGTCAGTGCTGACGACTACGAGAGTGCCCGTCTGAACTATGAGCAAGCCCGGGAGAGTGTTAACGTTCAGAAACAGAACGTTCAGAAAGCCCGCACAAACCTTGGTTATGCCACCATCCTGGCTCCGATTGACGGTGTGGTGTTGAGCAAGGAAGTGGAGGAAGGCCAGACAGTAGCCTCCGCAATGACGACCCCCACCCTGTTCATCATCGCCCAGGATTTGACCGACATGCGCGTGATAGCCGACATAGACGAGGCCGACATCGGTGGAGTGAAGGACTCCCAGCGTGTGACCTTCACGGTTGATGCCTTCCCCGATGACGTGTTTGAGGGTCAGGTAACTCAAGTTCGTCAGGAAGCCACGACAGAGAGCAATGTGGTGACATACGAGGTTGTGATTTCAGCCCCCAATCCCGACTTGAAACTCAAGCCAGGCCTTACCGCGAATGTGACCATCTTCACCCAAGAAAAGAGTCATGTGCTGTCTGTAGCCTCCAAGGCATTACGTTTCACCCCGAGCGAGGCCCTATTGCAAGAAGGCGAGCAGATCCAAGACTGCAAAGGACATCAGAAGTTGTGGGTAAAAGAAGGCACGACTTTCAAGGCTTATCCTGTTAGCACAGGAGTGAGCAATGGCACCCTGACAGAGATTACTGGTGGTATTGAGGCTGGCAAAGAAGTGCTTACTGAGATTCAGATGCCGATGCCAGAGTTTGGTGCCCAAGGCCAGCAGACCAACAACCCATTCATGCCAGGTCCTCGTAACCGCAACCAGCAACGTTCTGGTGGTGGTCAGGGTGGTCAGCAAGGCGGTCAAGGCGGAGCAAGCACAGGCAGATAGCCCTTGCTGTGGAAAGGGCGTTTCTTAGCTTAGCGTTCCTCCACTGAATGTATCCTTATCATAAAACTTGTCAAGTCCTCATACCCAATCCTTTTTCATTATGGACGAAGAGAAGAAAGTAGTCATTGAGCTCCAGAATGTGAAACGCTATTTCACGGTAGGTTCAGAAACCGTGAAGGCCCTTCGCGGCGTGTCGTTCAAGATTTACGAGGGTGAGTTCGTCACCATCATGGGCACCTCAGGTTCGGGAAAATCGACGCTTCTCAACCAATTGGGTTGCCTCGACACCCCTACCTCGGGTGAGTACTACCTCGACGGAGTGTCAGTCCGCAAGATGTCGAAGAACCAACGCGCGAAACTTCGCAACCGGAAGATAGGTTTCGTGTTCCAGAGTTACAACCTCCTGCCCAAAACCACAGCCGTGGAAAACGTAGAGTTGCCATTGATGTACAACAGCAAGTACAACAGCCGCCAACGCCGTGAAGCCGCTGTGAAAGCGCTTGAGGCAGTAGGTTTGGGCGACCGTTTGAACCACAAGAGCAACCAGATGTCAGGTGGTCAGATGCAACGAGTGGCCATTGCCCGTGCCTTAGTGAACGACCCTGCAGTGATTTTGGCAGATGAGGCGACAGGTAACCTGGACACCCGCACGTCATTCGAGATGCTCGTGTTGTTCCAGAAACTCTACCGAGAGGGACGCACCATCATCTTCGTGACGCACAACCCCGAAATCGCACACTATAGCAGCCGCAACATCATGCTTCGCGACGGCAAAATCCGCGAAGACACCTTGAACGAAAACATTCTGTCGGCAGAGGAAGGATTGGCAAAACTTCCAAAAACCCAAGATGACTAATCATATCACTTATGAATTTCCTCAACCTTTTGAAAGTGGCAATCCGTGCCATTGCAAGCAATAAATTCCGTTCGTTCCTGTCGATGCTGGGTATCATCATCGGAGTGGCCGCCGTCATCATCATGATGGCTATAGGCCAGGGTTCCAAGGAAAGTGTTCGCAAGAACATCTCGCAGATGGGTACAAACATCATCATGATTCGTCCTGGAGCGGACATGCGCGGTGGTGTCCGTCAAGACCCAAGCGCCATGCAGACCTTGAAGATGGCAGACTACGAGCGCATATTGGAAGAGAAGGCTTTTGTGACTCACGTCAGTCCAGAAGTGACGTCATCAGGTCAGGCCATCTATGGTGCCAACAACACATCGACCTCGATGTACGGTGAGTCAGTGGAATACTTCGACATCCGTCAGTGGACGATAGCAGACGGCGAGAGTTTCACGGAAGAGGATGTTCGCAAGAGCGCCAAGGTTTGTCTGATTGGCAAGACGGTAGCCGACGAACTCTTCCCGAATGGCCAAGACCCCGTTGGAAAGACGATTCGTTTCAAATCCATCCCATTCCGTGTCATCGGTGTGTTGAAGTCCAAGGGCTACAACTCATTCGGCATGGACCAGGACAACTTGATGGTCGCTCCCTACACGACAGTGATGAAACGCCTCTTGGCCCAGACCTATTTCAGCAGCATCAACTGTTCCGCCTTGTCGGAGGAGATGACCGACCAGGCCATCGAAGAGTTAACCCGTATTCTTCGCTCCAACCACAAACTGTCGGGTGATGCAGTGGATGACTTCACCATCCGTTCACAGCAGGAAATGATGGAGACGATGTCCACGACAATGGACACCATTACCATTATCCTCGTCGTGGCCGCCGCATTCTCTTTGCTTGTCGCCGGTATCGGCATCATGAACATCATGTTGGTTTCTGTGACCGAACGCACGAAAGAAATAGGCCTTCGAATGTCGGTAGGCGCAAGGGGAATCGACATCAGCAACCAGTTCCTGCTCGAGTCAATCATGATTAGTGTGACGGGCGGTGTACTCGGCGTGATAGTGGGTTATTTAGGTACCCTTGTGTGCACATCTTTCGGACTTCCAACGTCAATCCCGATGTGGAGCATCTTCGTCAGTTTCGCCGTCTGCACGCTCATCGGCATCATCTTCGGTTATTTCCCCGCGCAGAAAGCCGCCAACCTTGACCCTATAGAAGCCATCCGCTACGAATAAGCCATACGAAACATACGACCAAGAAAAATGTGGGAATCTTTCTGGACCCCCACATTTTTTTGTTACCCAAATCGGGTAATGACCTCATTTGCAACAACCCACCCCTAAGATGGGAGATAGTGGCTATTGCTACTCCAAGCGACCCGTTACACGAAGGTATTCGGTCTCGTAGATTTTCAGTTGTGTCTGCGCCTCGATGAGGTTGCTTCTTGCCTGCTGCCAT
>CACYEC010000353.1 GCA_902773225.1 uncultured Bacteroidales bacterium | reverse complement strand
TTCTGAGGTCAATCATTTCAGTGAGGGACTCGCGCGAGTCTGCGACAAGAAGACGGAACTCTGGGGCTTCATCGACAAGACCGGCAAGGAAGTCATTCCCTGCAAGTTCTACTCCATCTACAGCGACTTCCATGATGGACGCGCCATTGCCATGACCGACGAGAACACCACTATCTTTATCGACAAAGAAGGCAATAAAGTGTTCCGCCTTGAGCAGATGTACAATGGCGTTGATTTCTGCGATGGCAGACTATCCTTCTGCTCAACGGTGAATAGCCTGGAAGATGGCAATTTCCCCATGTCGGGCGACTTGATGGTGTTCGGACACCTCGGATTCCTCGACACTAACGGCAACGTCGTTCTTAAGCCCGACACCTACGAGGTGCCTCTGGGTGAGGGACCCATCATCTCCAACTTCAGTGAAGGTATGTGCCAAGTGTTCAAGGGCGGACGGCTCGCATACATCGACAAAAACGGCAAGGAAATCAACTTGAGCCAGTTCAGAAGCGGCGGAGACTTCAGCGACGGTATGGCCTGGGTGGCGGATAATGATTGGAAGTGTGGTTATGTGGATAAAAACGGCAAACTTGTCATCCCCTGTAAATATGATTTTGCAGGACAGTTTGGCGAGGGACTCGCCTTTGTCGCCAAAGACGACAAACTTGCTATCATTGACCGCCAAGGAAAGGAGTTGACTCCTTTCCAATTCGACATCATCAAACTCTGGGAAGACACAGAGGGTGAGGAAATGTTCGTTTCACGCTTCAGCGAAGGACTTGCCTGGGCTGCCAAAGACGGGAAATTCGGCTATGTAGACAAGGAGGGCAAAACGGTCATCCCGTTCCAATACGAACCTGGCAGGTCTGAAGACCTTGAATGCTTCGAACAACAACCCTGCTTCGACTTCCACCAAGGTGTGGCTCGTGTGTGGAACAAGGCGACTGGCAAATATGGCTTTATCGACAAAAATGGCAAGGAGGTAATCCCTTGTCTGTTTGACCAAGCCGAAGACATCAGTGAGGGCTTGGCTCTCGTGAAACGTGGTGAACTGTACGGATTCGTCACCCCTGACGGCAAATGCACCCTCGACATCAAGAACTAATGGTATATCACCTATATGTCTTTTGGCGCAGCACTCGACTCACAGACTCATCTGTATCGAGTGCTGTTGCACCCCACAACTTGCCTCTCCCCCAAGGTCACATTCAATGTTTCAAAATGTTTCATTTTGTCATACCCATGAAACATTTTTGCATAAAACATTGTATAAACATCCAATAATCATCCTTAAATCACCCAAAATATACAAAAATCCCGTCGTTTTGTATAAATATCCGTCATTTTAACATTTGTTATGAAACATTTGACTCCAGCACTTTTTCAATACTCAAAGCCCCAAATTCGCTTGGCCTTTATACAATAAACTTCATCTTTTTCTTCCAATCAGATTAAACCAAAGCAACCAAACTTCATCTAACTATAAACGTTGTTTTCTAAATTAACCAATTGAACAAATGAAGAAAGTTTATTTAGCAGCATTGTTTTCCCTCTCTTTGATGGCAGCCAATGCACAAGAGCCAAATATTCCAATGTTTGGCGCACCGCAGAATTACGAAGTGAATTATGACGAGTACAAAGAAGCACCACAGGGATTCGACCAAGAGCGTGCTGGAATACCTCACGGCACCGTGGAACTCATCGAGTACCAGTCGGAGTCGGTAGGCACAACCCGTAAGGCTAACGTCTATCTGCCACCTAAGTACGACAAAAAGAAAAAATACAGTGTACTCTACCTGCTTCATGGTATCGGTGGCGACGAAAACGAATGGTACAAGGACGGTGGGGTGCCTAACATCATCATGGACAACCTCTATGCCGATGGAAAGGTGGCCGACATGATTGTCGTCATGCCTAACGGACGTGCGCAAAAAGACGACTCACGCGCTGGTGGTATGGGGTCGTTCAGAGCATTCGGGGAGTTCGACAAAGACCTCATCGGAAGCCTCATCCCTTACATCGAGAAGAACTACAGCGTCTATACCGATAAGGAACACCGTGCCATCGCCGGTCTGTCGATGGGTGGTGGACAGTCACTCAATTTCGGACTCGGACACATGGATGTATTCGCATACGTAGGAGGTTTCTCTTCTGCACCAAACACAATGCGGGCCGCTCAACTCATTCCTGATGTGGACAAGGTGAAGAAAGAGAACAAACTTCTTTGGATGGTATGCGGCGGTGCTGATGGACTGTTGGGCCACAGCGTACAACTCAAGGCTTTCTGTGATGAGAACGGCATTCCTTGCACGCTCATCAACTATCCTGACGG
>CACYEC010000352.1 GCA_902773225.1 uncultured Bacteroidales bacterium | reverse complement strand
CTGCCGCACGAAACCATGATTCGCTTGGCTGGAAGCAAAGCCGTGATGCCGGGCTATCACGCCATGCTCGATGCCGACGGGAAGAAGAACAACTGTGTGGGCAACACAAAAATCCTCATGGACATCCTGCGTGGATATCTGGGCTTCGATGGTATGGTGGTCAGCGACTATACCGCCATTGGTCAACTACCCGTTTCCATGGAAGGAGTGGATGGAGTTTCTGCTTCCGCTGTGAAGGCTGCCACGGCTATCAATGCCGGCAATGATGTCGATTTCCCTGAGGGTTCCGACTATCGCAATTTGCAGGAGGCCATCGATAAAGGGTTGGTGCAACCCGAGGCTTTCGAACGGGCTGTGAAGGATGTCTTACGCTATAAGTTCCGCGCTGGTTTGTTCGACAAGAATGCCTATCTTTATAGCAAGGAACAAATCACACTTGACACCCCCGAGGAACGCCAGACGGCTTACGACATCGCCACGCAGTCGGTTGTGCTCCTCGAAAACAACGGAATACTGCCACTCGTGGGAGGAGACGCCTCAAAGGAACAGAATATCCTGCTCACTGGCCCCAATGCTAACTCCATGTGGGCAATGTGTGGCGACTATTCCTTCCCGGCCATGACCTATTTCTGGAAGAGAATCATGGAAGACTTGGAGTATCCCGATATCGTGACACTTCTGGAGGGCATGAACAGTCACAAGCCCGAGGGCTTCAACATCATGTACAGCCGTGGATGTGACTGGACGGAGGAGATTGAGACGAAGTTCTCCGAACTGGGCGACGAGCGCGCATGGGAATATGAGTTGTTGCACCGCAGGGTGGATTCGGGCGAGAAAGCCGACAAGGCTGAGGCGCTTGCCATGGCGAAACAAGCCGACGTCATCATCGCTGCAGTCGGCGAGAACGTAATGCTATGTGGTGAGAACCGCGACCGACAAGGACTCCGATTGCCTGGCAAGCAGGAACAATTTGTGGAGGAACTGCTGAAGACTGGAAAACCTGTGGTGCTGGTTGTGTTCGGTGGAAGGGCGCAGGTCATCTCTGGGCTTGCAGAGCGTTGTGCCGCTGTCATTCAGGCATGGTACCCCGGTGAGGAAGGGGGAAATGCCGTGGCCGACATCCTTTACGGTAAGGTGTCACCATCGGCTAAACTCTCAGTCAGTTATCCCAATACAGAAGTCTATGAACCCCTCTGCTACAACTACACCGCTGAGAAAGACCCTCGTGTGCAGTGGCCTTTTGGATACGGACTGTCCTACACCACATTTGAATACCAGAACATTCAAGGAAATACTGAATGCACAACTGCCGATGAGAGTATCCAATTCTCCTTTGAAGTGAAGAACACTGGCAAGATGGCTGCTGATGAAGTCGCGCAAGTGTATATCTCACCTGCCAACAACGATATCCCCATCCGTCCCATCCAGTTGCAGGGCTTTGCACGTGTATCGTTGCAGCCAGGGGAGAGCAAGACCGTCAAGGTGAAACTCTATACCGAGCAGTTCGGTTACTACACGCATCAGGACAAGCGTCAATGGAACATCGTCCCAGGCCAGTATGTCATCAAGGTCGGAGCATCGTCTGAGGATATTCGCCTCCAGCAACCCGTCACCCTTAAGGGAAACGTTGTCACAAAACCTCTCCGCGACTTCTATTTCTCCGAACTATCAGCCTTGTGAGAATTTGCTATTTCTCCGAGCTATCAGTCTTGTGAGAATCTGAAGTTTCAGCTTTTAATGACAACCTTGGTCACTGGTTTCCGTCTCCTCCACGACAGCCAATCTCGGTTGGTCGTTCTCCGTGTCCCATGTTCAACGGTCAAAAAAATGTTTCATAATGTCATACCCATGAAACATTTTTGCATATAACATTGTGTAAATATACGGAAAATTGCCCCAAAACTGCGGTTTGGTATGTATATATATACCAATTCTGCATATTTAACTTCATTTTAACATTTACTAAGAAACATTTGACAACACCACTTTCCCAACTCATGTCCCCAGGTTGCCAGCCTGCGAAAAACTGATTACACGCATCAGCAATGGTCGCTTGTGACCACACTCCTTTTCTCCTTTTCTCCTCAGAATAATATCTATTGCGATGGACAGGGCACTACCCAGGCTGCATTCGCAAATCGTGGCGAGTCTCTTTGAGGGCTTCATGGAAAAATAAAGAAAAGAGGGCGTTCAAAACCCTCTTTTCTCTTTGTTGGTGCAGGATAACTCCCGTGGACACCTCGTCTCATTCGATGTCTCGTATCGATTTCATTTTTTTCCCTTCCGATAGACTTTTTCCCCATTAATGTAGCTCTTCAGTTTCTGCCAGTCTTTGGGTGTCCATAGTTCGCCTTTGGTGGTGATGACGAGGATATGGTAGCCTTCTTCGTCCATCATGCCTTTGAGGTGATAGTCCTTGTCGCCCCTGATGTCATGGCCTTCGACAATGCCTTTGATATTGGCGTGTGGAAGAAAGCGTGAGGAGTAATAATATGTGTACTGCTGCTCGGGGTGGTTGTCCACATAGTTGTGTGTCAGTG
>CACYEC010000351.1 GCA_902773225.1 uncultured Bacteroidales bacterium | reverse complement strand
GGGTTCACACTTGTACCTGTGTAATGGATGCCTACGAGGTGGATAAGGATAAGGCTGAGACCGATAGCCAGACCAGCGAAGTTGTTGGTGGCACCGTTTGTCTTGGCTGTAGCACCAAGCACAACAAGAACGAACAAGGTTGTGAGCACAATCTCGACAACAAGACCTTGTGTAACAGTACCTGCACAGGCATTAGCACCTGTCTTTGTTCCGATAGCCAATTCTGGCGACATACCAACGATAGCGGCGAGGCAAGCAGCGGCAAGAATACCACCGATGAACTGACCAACCCAGTAGCCAACGGCATCCTTAGCGGTCATACGGCCACTGACAAGCACGCCAAGGGTGATGGCGGGGTTGATGTGGCAACCAGAGATACCACCGATGGTGTAGGCCATAGCCACAACCGACAAACCGAAGGCGAAGGCTGTTCCAACCACAGATGCAGTGTCGCTACCGCAAGCCAGGCTCACGGCTGTACCGCATCCCAAGAATGTGAGCACGAATGTACCCACCATTTCTGCTAAGTACTTTTTCATAATGAAATGATTTTAAGTGAATAAACAATTAGTTGTTAAAGCTTCTGTTGTTTTATTTTTACAAAATTACAAAAAATACAAATAAGCCCAAACTTTTTGACACATATTTTGCTCTGAGTAGATTATTCTTGGCAAAAGACAAATCTACATGGGCTAACTATATGTACTCTTCTCCAAGGTTCAGTTGGAGGTCGTTGACAAAACGACGGATGCCTCCCTGGTCCTCACGCTTGCAAACCACCAGCACATCGCCTTCTTCGGCTACAATATAACCGTCGAGGTCCTGCAACATGGCCACCTTGCCACTGGGCAACTTCACGATACAGTTGTTGCAACCATACATCATCGCTTTGGAGTTAATCACCACATTGTGGTTGCGGTCCTTGGGCAAGGTGTTGTAGAGTGAATCCCATGTGCCGATGTCGGCCCATCCAAAATGGCACAGCATCACATCCACGTTGTCCGCTTTCTCCAACACACCCGTCTCCACCGCCTCGCTGGGAATCAGGGAGAACGCACCTGAAAGTTCTTCCTCACTCTTGGCCTTGAAATAATCATCGTTCCAATGATCAATGAACAAGTTATATTCAGGGACAAATTTCCTCACAGTCTGGATGAAGGTGTCTGCTTTCCAAATGAACAGACCGGTGTTCCAAAGAAACTCCTTGTTCTCCACGAAAATCTTTGCGAATTCCAGTTCAGGCTTCTCTGTGAAGGTACGTACGGAGAAAATGTCTTCGTCCATCTTCTCGTTCATCTGGATATAGCCGTAATTGGTGTCTGGTCTGGTGGGCATCACCCCTAAGGTGAGCAAAGACTTGCGTTTGCTGGCGTATTCAAGCCCCTTGAGAATGCTGCTTTGGAAAACTTCGGTGTTGGAAATCATCTGGTCAACAGGCGTGATGACCATGTTGGCGTCAGGATTGAGTTCACGTACCTTCATGGCCGCCCATAGCACACTGGCCACGGTGTTGCGGCGGATGGGTTCGAAGAGGGCGTTGCCTTCGGGGAGGTCGGGTAATTGCTCTCGCACTAAGTCATAATAATTACGGTTGGTAACCACCAGGATGTTTTCGTTCTTCATGAAAGCCCGGAAACGTCGGTATGTATATTGTAGGAGTGATTCGCCCATTCCAATGAAATCGATAAACTGTTTAGGGCGATCCTGTCGGCTACTGGGCCATAGGCGCAAACCTATGCCTCCAGCCAATATCACACAATAGTTATTGTCGCTCATCATTTGTGTTGTTCTGATTTAGATAATGCAAGATAGTGAAAAGTATCCATGTACTTATCATATAAAACGTGAAAAATAAAAAAAAATTATCTTTTCATCAAAAATATATCACTTTTATGTCAAGTATGCCAACAAAAGATGTCAACGTCGTTGACCTATTCCTGTGTTTGCGCGCTCTTCCAGTTCACGAGATAGAGTCGTTCGGAGGAACGGGTGACAGCGGTGTACAGCCAACGGAAATAGTCGATGCCCATCATGTCTTCCGTGATGTATCCCTGGTCCACAAAAACCCTCCGCCACTGACCGCCTTGAGCCTTATGGCAAGTCACCGCATAAGCGTATTTGATTTGCAGTGCGTTATAATAAGGGTCGTTCATCACGCCCTCAAGTCTCTCCTTTTTTGTGGCGAGATGGGCGTAGTCCTGCAACACCTCGTTGAACAGCCTTTCATTCTGCTCACGGCTCAGTGCAGGCGACTCCGACTGCAAGGTGTCGAGTATGACGTTCACTTCGAGTTCATAGTCGTCATAGTCCGGCATGGAGACGATGGCAGAGGCGAAACGGAAACCAAAGAACTCACGTTCGTTCCATACGCGCACCACCCGGACGATGTCACCGTTGGCAATGTAGTCCATTGGAGCCTGGCACTTGCCATGCTCATCCACATCAAGCGAAGGCCAGTAATAATTGTTCTTAGCCACCATCAGCATGTCGCCCGACTCTAGCTCGGCCTCCCGACCGAGAATCTGGTAACGTACACCTTTATTATATATATTGGCATGTTTGTTGGACCGGCAGACGATGATGGTGTCGTCATGCCCCATCTCGTCATAGCAAGCGGTCAGTTCCTCTATCAGTTCGTTGCCTGGGATATTCACGATGTCGCTGAAACCCGTGAACTTGACTTTAGGGAACACATTTACCGCGCCAGAGTCGAGTGCGGTGCGGAGATTGGTGGCATTCCAAAGCACGCCAGACGTAGAGGCCTGCCGCACCACCTGACGCAAAGTGAAACTCCGCACATGAAGGCCATAACCAGCCACAAAGGCATCGTTAAGTGCCACACTCTCCAAAGAACCCACAGGGGGCAACTGGGCAGTGTCGCCTATAAGGAGCAAACGGCAGCCAGGACTGGAGTACACAAACTGTATGAGGTCGTCGAGCAACTTGCCTGTACCATAAGAAGCCCCGCCTTGCTGTTCGTTGGAAATCATTGATGCCTCGTCGACGACAAACAATGTCTGCTTCATGCTGTTGAAACCGATGGAGAAACTGGCGTCGTATTCCTTGGACTGCTGACGGTAGATTCGTCGGTGGATGGTGTAGGCGGGATGCCCTGCACTCAGTGAAAGTACTTTTGCCGCCCTGCCTGTCGGAGCCAGAAGCACACAGGGACGCTCCAGGCGGGTCATTGTCTTCACCAAGGCACTCACCACCGATGTCTTTCCCGTTCCGGCATAGCCACGCAGGATGAACACGGAATTGAAATCATCAGACATCACAAAATCCGACAATTCATGAATCAGCAAATGTTGCTCTTTTGTGGCCAGAAAACCCAAAGAAAGTTCAATTTCGCCACTTAAATAGTCTATTATCATCAATTTTTGAAAAAAAGTTGTGCGAATATAGCGAGATTAAATCAAAAAAAGTTATTTTTGCGAAACGAAATTAATAAAAATAAAAATAAACACACATATCATGAGGAAAATTATCAACATTATCCTGGC
>CACYEC010000350.1 GCA_902773225.1 uncultured Bacteroidales bacterium | reverse complement strand
TTTTACTTTTTTTCGCTGTCCTCGCCATGTCAGTGGCGGCGAATGCATCCATCAAATTCTATGATGAGGACAAACAAGAAATCACGGGCGACACGAAACTGGACGAAGCCGTGTATGTGGAACTCAACAATCTTGCTAACGGAGACTACAGTAATCTTAGTCAGGAAAAGAAGGACAAACTCTCGCAGATAGAGAAAGTGGTGTTCACTGGCACGTTTAATGACCCAAGCGAGTGGGACACTGTGAGGAATCAACTCAGCAAATCTAAGGAGTATGATTTCTCGGGATTCAACGGAAATGATTTCTATAACAATCTTAACAATTGGGGCTTTATCAGCAAATGCCAAGGACCCGGTTCAGTATTAACATTGCCCGATTATACAAACGTTCCTGCTCAGAATGAGAATAATATTAAAGTTGTTGATTTAAAACCTGAAATACTGATTATTCCAAATAATGTTGAAAGAGTTGGAACGGAGGCTTTCAAAGGAAATAAAGATATTAAAGAAGTCTATTTGGGTAAAAAACTGACAGATGTTGCAGACAGGGCCTTCATGAGTATGAATCTTGAAGAGATTCATTTTACAAGAGGTATCTATGGCTTGTCTTTTGGAGTGGATGTATTTAAAGAGAATCATCAACTGAAACATGCAAACATACCAGAAGGAGTGATGAATCTTGGAGACGGCATGTTCGATGACTGCCAAAGACTCGAGTCTATACGCATTCCTTCTACTGTAAATGTCATTGGCGCTCGATGCTTCCAGAATTGTGGATTGTTGACTCAGATAACAATTCCTGAGGCTGTCGGAGCCGCCCAACAAATAGGACAAGGCGCTTTTAACAACTGTAAGTCTTTAGGCGACATCTATGTAATGGCTACATCTGAAGACAAAATCCCTTTGATTGTACCTGTTAGTGACGAAACTGGTGGTGACGGCGGTACTTTCGGAAACACTCTGATTAACTCAAACGGTCACAACCCTTCGGAATCCTTAATTAATTCGCTTTCTTCTGATAAAGTTGCTGATTATTATACGACCAAGCACTGCATGAAGTTGCACTATCCTGCAGGATGTGGATTGCGAGATTTCTATGACGCAAATCCTTATGTGGATTGGGACATAGAACATGACCCTGCTTTCAAGGACATTGTAGATAAAGATGTAGCAAGGGAAAAAGCAAAATATCTCTCCAATACATATCTTATACCAGACGCTGATTACATTGCAAAAAAGCAATCCGAAGGAAATAATCCTGCTCCAGACGGCAATGTGTGGCCTTGTCAGAACGAAGGACAAAACAACTCCAATTACAGATTTAGAAGAGAGGGTACACCTTATGGTTCGGACTATTACCGACGCAATCATGCTGCTTATGCCGACGGTACTCCTCAAAATCAATACACACGCAACGGTTGGAAGCAGCTGAAGATCATGGAAGAATATACTCCTCACGTTGATGTGGTAGAACGGTGGGTTGACGATACGTGGTACACCATGTGCTATCCGTTCAACATGACTGACGAACAGTTAGAGGAATGCTTCTCGTCTGGATACAATATCGTGGAATTCTCGGATGCTCGCATCGTTAAGATGAAGGACGACGAGACCAAGAAAGCCATGGTGCTCTACTTCACAGACATCGCAGCTACTCATTACATCGACGATGAAAACAACATCTACTATTCTGATGATCAACTGAAACAAGAAGGAGGACTGTATCGTAAATACAAGCGGTATGACGGAACAAATGATATAACATACGCTTTTGAACAAGGAACAGATGCTCAGCAAGCTAAGTACTACAAGATTCACGGTACACTTGCCTTTGCAGGTCATCCATACATGGTTCACCCGAACGTTGGTGTTATCAAGGGAGAGACTTTCTCTAATGGAACAACTATGAATCGCGTAAAAGGCTATATCTCTGGTATTACTAGACAAGATGGCGATGAGTATCAGCCAAATGTTGATCCTTTAATAGGCAAATGGCATCTGAAAGGTGATGGACAATATCGCGATTTGAGTGCTCCTGGTGCAAAGCCATTCACCGAAAAAGGTCTTGACATTCAGACCCAGGTGCAGATAGAACTGAAAGACTACACGGAGGATCAGAATGGAAAGTTGACAGGTGGTAAAATGACCTTCGTAGGCAAGGTTGTTCCGACTGATAGCGATGATAAGGCAAGAGGCATCACTCAGAAGATTCCTATGAATGCCTACTTCTTGGGTAATGTGAGCGATGAGCGTTATGGTGATCCGGGTCCTAGGGAGGATGTAAACGGCAAATACTATCCTCGCTTCTACCGCAGGGTTAATGCAAACGCTAGCCACAACAACTGGACTCAGTACACAGCTGTCATCCTTCCGGACAATCCAGCTCAGGCTAAACTGATGTCTGATGTGTGGGATGAAACTGATAACGGTGCCGACGTGTGTCTCAACGATATCTGGAATATCGGAAATCCCGGCGATGTGACCTCTATTCAGGAAGTCCTTCAGGAAGCTAAGGAGAAGAATATGCCCGTGGAGTACATGGACGTCATCTTTAACATTAGG
>CACYEC010000349.1 GCA_902773225.1 uncultured Bacteroidales bacterium | reverse complement strand
CAAGGCTATCGACACTAACGGTAACCCAACAGACTTCTGGACTGGTACTTCTCAGGTTGGCAACGCTCGCCTCTTCTTCGTGGCTCCTCTGCCTGGTTTCGACTATGCTACAAGCATCGAGGAAATGAAGGCCGACGTTGAACTCAACGCAGTTCGCAAGGAATTCTTCACTGTCAGCGGTGTTCGCACAGGTGCAGCCCAAAAGGGTATCAACATCGTGAAGTACTACGATGCCAAGGGTAACAGCGTAGTGAAGAAGGTTATCGTGAAGTAAGTAATAGGAATACAACATGTCCTATAATAAGAAGTAAGGACACTACCTGTCCAATAATTGAAAAAGAGCGTGGGGAAAACCTCACGCTCTTTTCTGAAAATCGATTTGAAAAGCGTTCGCACTTTCATAGGTGTGACCGCTCTATGTGTTAATCATTGATCATTACTCACTGCCCAGCCACATCAGCCGTTCCCCTCCCGAAAAGATGGTAACCCCGGTTCTTGGCTGCTGACGCATGCCCGTCCGGATGGCAGAATGCAGTAGGCATGATAGAAAAGTATTACAAAATATCATGGCTTTCGTCATTTCATACAGAATTGCACGTTTCATCAAGAGGATAATACGATAATTCGGGATAAATAAAAATACGGAGAAGCATAAGAAAGATGAAAAATCTTCCATTCATACGTGATGAATGTCAGAAAATTTGTAACTTGCACCATGAAAACAAAAAAATAAGGAGAAGAACATGATTTATCCCATTGGCATACAGGATTTCGAGAAATTGCGCCAAGGAAACTATCTCTATATCGACAAGACCACACTGATTTACAAATTAGCAAGTGGTTCCGGTTACTATTTCCTCAGCAGACCACGACGGTTCGGCAAGAGTCTGCTCATCTCAACCATGGAAGCCTACTTCCTCGGAAAGAAAGAACTCTTCAAGGGACTTGCCATGGAGAAACTGGAACAGAACTGGACGGTCTATCCTGTCCTGCATCTCGACCTGAATACAAGGAACTATACCAAAGAGGATTCTTTACGAAAGGAATTATGCCGCCATCTTGAAATCTGGGAAAGTCTTTACGGCGATGAGTTCAAAGAACGCGACCCTGAAGAGCGCTTTTTTCATGTTGTTCAGAAAGCATACGAAAAGACCGGCCAAAAGGTTGTCATCCTCATCGACGAATACGACAAGCCGCTGCTCAACACCATCGGAAAGCCAGAACTGCAGGATGACTACCGCAGCCTGTTGAAAGCCTTCTACTCCGTAATGAAGACTCTGGACAAATACATTAAGTTTGGATTCATCACGGGTGTCACCAAGTTCTCGAAGGTGAGCATCTTCAGCGACCTCAACAACTTCTCCGACATCTCCATGGATCCAAGATATGTGGAAATCTGCGGCGTCACAGAGCAGGAACTGCACGACAACCTCGATGCAGAAGTGGAACAACTCGCCACCGCCAACGACATAAATAAGGAGGAATGCTACACGGAATTGAAAGACTTTTACGACGGCTACCATTTCCGACAGAACTCAGTGGGCATCTACAACCCCTTCAGCCTACTCAGCACCATGGCGAGCCAAGTATTCTCCTATTACTGGTTCGAGACCGGCACACCATCCTTCCTTGTCGAAATCCTGAAGAAATCAAGATACAACCTCAACCGCCTTTCGAAAGAGGAGGTGACCGCTGATGTGCTGGGCGACATCAGCAATATGGATGTGAACCCTGTCCCTGTGATTTACCAGAGCGGTTACCTCACTATCAAGGGGTATGACAAAAGGTTCAAAAATTATCTTTTGGGATTCCCCAACAAAGAAGTGGAGGAAGGTTTTGTGAATTATCTCTCACGTTCGTTCTCACGTCTTAGCATTGACGACACGTTCGACATCAAGAAGTTCGTCCTCGAACTCGAGGCAGGACAGATAGAACCTTTCATGCACCGCATGGAAGCTCTTTTCGCCGACAACGACTACCGCGTGCAGGGCAATCAGGAACTCTACTTCCAAAACGTGATGTACGTATTCTTCAAACTGTTGGGTTTCTTTGTTGAGGTGGAGCGTCCCACCAGCGACGGGCGCATGGACTTAATCGTCAAAACCGATGACTACATTTATGTCTTCGAGTTCAAAATCGACAAAAGCGCAGACGAGGCCTTGCAGCAGATAGAGGATAAGGGCTATGCACTACCCTTCGCTACCGACCCACGCAAACGCTACAAGATCGGAGTGAACTTCACAAGCAAGCATCGACGCATCGAACAGTGGAAAATCAAAGAATGAGTCCATTTGGAAAAGTCCTGAAAGGACTGTGAGCATTTCCAAATTAGCGTTTTTTCTGGACAATATTCGATTTGAAATGGTTAACTTTGTAGTTTGAATTCATTACCGACATTTATGGACGGACTAATATTCGACATCAAACGCTATGCCATACACGACGGGCCTGGGATACGGACCACCGTGTTTTTGAAAGGGTGTCCGTTGCGTTGCCGATGGTGCCACAACCCTGAGAGCCAGCACTATCAACCCGAGACGATGGAGCAGAAACGTAAACTCGGCGACCGCATATTCATGGACAACCATACCGTAGGTTACACGATATCTACCGATGACCTCATGCGCGAAATCCGCAAGGATTATGTTTTTTTTGAGGAATCGAGTGGCGGTGTGACCTACTCGGGCGGTGAACCACTGCTGCAAGCCGAATTTCTCCTCGAATGCCTCCGACGCTGCAAGGCAGAAGGCATTCATACCTGTGTGGATACAGCGGGAGCGGTCAACACTCCCCTACTCGACGACATCTGCCAATATACCGACACTTTCCTCTTCGACGTGAAAACCGCCGATGAGCAGGTTTTCAAAACCTATATCGGCGCTCACTTCTCCACTGTCATCGACAACCTGCACCGCAT
>CACYEC010000348.1 GCA_902773225.1 uncultured Bacteroidales bacterium | reverse complement strand
CAAGATTTGGGTAGTCATCGACTTCCTTCACAAGAAACCAGGTAAGGGCAACACAGTGATGATTACAAAACTCCGCAATGTGGAGGATGGCCGTGTACTCGAACGCACATGGATTGTATCAGCCAAACTCGAGGACGTGACCGTATCACATCAGCAGTTCCAGTACCTTTACAAGGAAGGAAACGACATGGTGTTCATGAACACAGAGACATTTGAGCAGGTCAACATCGCGAAAGACCTCATCACAGGTGGTGACTTCCTCAAGGAAGGAGAGACCATGGTGATGGCTTCTATTGACGACCAGACAGGTGCTATCCTGACCGCCGAGGCCCCCATCAAAATCGTGCTTAAAGTGGTGTACACAGAGCCAGGTCTCAAGGGCGACACAGCCACCAACGCTTCCAAGCCAGCAAAACTCGAGACCGGTGTGGAAATCCGCGTTCCTCTCTTCATCAACGAAGGCGACATGATTGAGGTTGACACCCGTGATGGCAGTTATGTTTCACGCAAGTCATAACGACTCATCAACTGCCTACGACACAAACTCAAACAGTCAATTCTTTTATAGACCAACGATTAAAGGCTGCGAACATTCGCAGCCTTTAATTTTTTTCAGTCTCATCGAGTGCAGTTCTGTTCCCACATCGGAAAGAACGAAGTCTAACAAGCGTGCATTGTAGTGGTTTGCAACTCTGTTCCGTGTAGTTGCCCCTGTTGACACATGCGTGCGAACAAACGTACGAGGAACAAAGCATCGCTGCTGGCGTGAAGCGCTTTTCGCTTCATTTCTACAATACGTTTGGAGGAAGAAGGATTTGATGAATGAGTAGAATTGCTCATAGGCGTATGTTTTGGGGTTAATAGAGCGATTATGACACGCTCTTTACTATAATAACGCGCACCTATTCATTTTATTATAATATGAGCAAAAAAAGTTTTGGGGAAACAGGGGCGCCAAGTTTCCATTCTTGACACGCCTGCCGCGTCATCCATCAGACAAACAAATCGGAGATAATGCCATTGGAAGTGAATACGGCATTACGAGTGAGCCGAAGGGCTTGTTCAGACGTAGGTTCCACTGTGTCGATAGCGATATACGGGCAAATCTCCAACAGTCCCCTTTTGATATAAGGGGTCGCCTTAGAGAGAAGCGACGCCTTCATCTTCTGTCCAAACAGACGTTCCAGTTGGGACAAGTTCACGCCTGAGGACGTTCGAAGGGAAGTCATCAGCATTTCATTGAAACGAGTGCGTTCATCCAGCGACTCTCCACACCTATAGTCGCCTTTTCCTTCCAGTATTCCATCAAGATACCGTTCAATCGAACATTCATTCCATTCACGTGACATTCCATTATAGGAATGCGCACCGGCTCCTATACCGAGATAGTGGGTTCCGTTCCAGTAGCCACTGTTATGACGGGAATGAAAACCAGGCTTGCAGAAATTGGATATTTCGTAATGGCGGTAACCTGAGGCATGCATCTTCGACAACAACCGTTCGTACATGCTGACGCAGACCTCCTCGTCGAGTTCTTCCACCATACCCGAAGACAGCATATTGTACAAAGCCGTACCTTCCTCATACATCAAGGAATAGGCCGACAGATGCTCAACACCAAGGGCGAGCGCCAGGTCGACGTCCTCCTCCCACTCCTCCAGAGTCTGCCCAGGAAAACCATATATCAAGTCTATGCTTAGATTGAGATAGCCATGGTCACGGCATCTCCTCACCGCCTCAATGGCAGCCGAAGCACTATGGCGACGATGAAGAAACGCCAACCTTCTGTCATCAAACGTTTGAACCCCGAGACTCAAGCGATTCACAGGAAGGTTCATCCGCAAACCACTCAGATACTCCTCGTTCAGGTCATCAGGATTACATTCCATTGTGACCTCTGCATCCGGTGAGACATCAAAAAGTGAGTACACACAATTAATTACCTCCGAGAGCAAGTCCACATCCATCTGCGAGGGTGTACCTCCCCCAAGATAAAGGGACTGAACCTGAGCAGATGACAGATAGTCTCGCCTCATTTCCAACTCCATCTTCAGCGCCTGGACGTAACGGTTTCGAAGCACGAGAGAAGTCGTCGAAAAGAAGTCGCAATAGATACATCTGCTCTTGCAGAAAGGAAAATGTATATATATACTCGCCATAATTTTGCAAATTTAAGAATATTTTGTAACTTCGCACCGACTTTCAGCGAAAATGTACTCAAAAGACCGTCAATATGTTTTACAACATATCTACAGTAAACCCCTAAACGGTCAAATTGTCGTACATTCGCCATTTGAAAAGAAAAATCACGTGATGCGGCATTGAAAAAACGCCGCAGATGTGATTTTGCGGATATTGGAAAGAATATTCAAACCTAAGATAACAAAGCGTAAAAATTATGAAAATTTACCAATCAAAAGAGATTAAGAACATTGCCCTTTTAGGCAATGACGGTGCGGGTAAAACCACCCTCACAGAAACCCTGCTGTTTGAGGCTGGGGTGATCAGTCGCCGCGGTAGAATCACAATGAAAAACACCGTGAGCGACTATTTTCCTGTAGAGCAAGAGTATGGATACAGTGTATTCTCTACGGTATTCCACACAGAATGGAACGGTAAGAAACTCAACTTCATCGACTGCCCTGGATCAGACGACTTCGTCGGCGCAGCCATCACAGCCCTCAATGTCACCGACACAGCAGTGTTGCTCATCAACGGACAAAGAGGTCCTGAAGTAGGAACACAAAACCACTTCAGATATACAGAGAAACTCGGGAAGCCAGTCATCTTCCTCATCAACCAACTCGATAGTGAGAAGTGCGACTACAACAACTGCGTGGAACGTCTCCGTGAGACTTACGGACAGAAGGTCGTACAGGTTCAGTATCCCATCAACGAGGGTCCCAACTTCAACTCCCTCATCGACGTGCTCCTCATGAAAAAGTACTCATGGAAGCCCGAAGGTGGCGCTCCAATCATCGAAGAGATACCTGATTCAGAAATCGACAAGGCGACAGAATTGCACCATGCATTGGTTGAGGCCGCCGCAGAGAACGATGACGAACTCATGGAGAAGTTCTTCGAGTCAGAGAGTCTGACCGAGGACGAGATGAGAGAAGGAATTCGCAAGGGACTTGTCACAAGAAGCATATACCCAGTATTCTGCGTTTGCGCCACCAAGGACATGGGTGTCCGCCGTATGATGGAATTCCTGGGAAATGTTGTTCCTTTCGTTGATGAGATGCCCAAAGTGAAGAACACCAAAGGCGAAGAAGTGGCACCAGACTCCAATGGTCCTACAGCACTTTATTTCTTCAAGACAGCCAATGAGCCACACATCGGTGGTGTGCAGTACTTCAAGGTGATGAGCGGTTCAGTTAAGGTAGGTGATGACCTCACCAACTCCGACAGAGGTTCCAAAGAGCGCATCGCCCAGCTTTTCGTATGCGCTGGTGCAAACAGAATGCCAGTTGACGAGCTCAAGGCAGGCGACATCGGTTGCACAGTGAAGCTCAAGGACGTGAGAACAGGCAACACGCTTGTGGACAAAGACTGCGACTACAAGTTCAACTTCGTGAAATATCCCGACCCCAAGTACATCAGGTCAGTGAAGCCCGAGAACGAGGCCGATTCAGAGAAGATGATAGCCGCCATCCAGAAGATGGCCCAAGAAGACCCGACTTGGATTCTCGAGCAGAGCAAGGAACTCAAGCAGACCCTCATCAAGGGACAAGGCGAGTTCCACCTTCGCACCCTCAAATGGAGAATGGAGAACAACGAGAAGATTAAGATTAAGTTCGACGAGCCAAAGATTCCTTACCGCGAGACAATCACCAAGACGGCAAGAGCCGACTACCGTCACAAGAAGCAGTCTGGTGGTGCCGGACAGTTCGGTGAGGTACACCTCATTGTTGAGCCATACGTAGAGGGCATGGAAGACCCCGTGGTTTACAAGTTCGGTAACCAGGAGTTCAAGATCAACGTGAAGAGCAAGGAAGAAATCGACCTCGAATGGGGTGGCAAGTTCGTCTTCATCAACAGCGTTGT
>CACYEC010000347.1 GCA_902773225.1 uncultured Bacteroidales bacterium | reverse complement strand
TTTTTCGATGGAGTCTTTACTGTTATCATTCAGTCCTTATTTTTCGCATCGAGGTGATAAGTGAAGGTAAGGTTGATGTAGTGGTGGCGGAAATCCCTCCATGAGGTTGTGCGCTGGTAGGCCGAGCTGAAATTCCAGAAGCTGTCCTGCTTGTTCAGAATGTCTTCAAAATCCAGTTCCAGACGGGCTTTGTTCTTCAGGATTTTCCATGTCACGGCAGCGTTCCAGAGGAGTATGTTACGGTTCATCGATTGAACCGTATAGCCTCGGTGTGTGAACTCGGTGAGGTCGGTCGCGAAGACGAAGTTGCCCATGGTGGCTTCGGCGTTGAATCCGAAAGCGTTGTCCCAAAGCGTGGTGTTTTGCTCTGGTGAGGCAGAGAAACGAAGTCGGTCGACTTCTATAGAAACGAATGCGGAGGCTTTGAACCCATTTTTGTCGAACGACAGAGTGAGTCTGTCTCGGGGGTGGAAGTCGGTTTGGCGATTCAACGTGTGTTCTGTTTGGGTGGGCAACAATGTCAGATAACCGTAATGCTCTTCAGTATTGAGACGGAAGTCGTTCTCCAAGCGGAACATTTCACCGAGTGCCTGGTCGATGTTGAGTCGGAAATCCCAGTTATGGCCTCCTTGGATGTTCTCAGGACGGCTGACATAGACGGCAGTTGTGGGATTGTAGCTGAGTGCTGTCACACGGTCGCGATCATTGGTCTGATGGCCGATGCTGGCATGTAGTGAGGTTTGGCTTCGGGCGAGCATCATGTTGTAGGACAGCCCGAAGTTGTGGTTGTGAGAGTCCTTCAGGTCAGGGTTTCCTTCGGTGATGAAGAGCGGGTCGGTAAGGTCGCGGTAGCCGATGGTCAGAATGATTCTCGGCTGCGATGTGCTGAATCCATAATTCAGTTCGAAGCCCGCGGTCTTGCTGAGTTTCCACGTAGCGCGGACGGATGGGTCGATGAGCAGAACATTCCGTACGGCGGCGGTATCGAGCAGTCCGCGTTGGTAGTCCTGGCTCTCGCGCTGCCATCTTGCCGTGACATTGGGCATGATTTGGACGGGAGAAAGGTTGATGGTGGAAGAGAGCCTCAGATGGTGTCTGTTGTTCGTGTGATGGTCGCGGTAGGAGTTTGCGGTATCGTCCACTCCGTTGGTCATGAAGTCGCAGTCGTTGTTGTCGTGGCTGTATTGGTAACTGTACTGCATCTGCATCATCCATTTCTTGGTGAGCCAGCGGTTGTGGTGGGCTTCTGCCGAAGCGTAGAGATAGGAGTAGGGTGAGGTGGAATGTTGGTTGAGTTGGTATGGCGTAATAGACTCGGTATGTGAGGTGACCGTTCGCTCCATCCAGTAGCTGTCTTTGCCATCGATGTAGTTCAGTTCCAGACTTGCGCCGAGCGAACCGTCTTTGATGTAGTGCTCCCATCCTGTGGAGGTGCTGAGTGCGGTCTCTCGTCCGTTGCTGTGGGCATTGTTTTGCTGCGATAGAATCGAGGTGTACGGAGTGTTGGCGTCTTGGGCTTCCTCTTGTTCGATTGTCTGTCGGCTATGCGAGCGTTTGTTCTTATGCTCCACGCTGGCGCGAAGGGAGAATGTGTTCAGTGAGTCGATGGCCCATCGCAGGTCGGCGTTCAGCCTCGGAGCCAGTTTGTGGTTGCGGTCGTATGTCTCGCTGCTGTTGCGTGTTGCGTCGGTGTTGGGCATGTAGTTCTCGGTTTCCTCGTGTGTGGTGTTCCATTTGTCGTCATGAGCCACACCCCCAGTGAAGCTGTACTGGCTCCTCAGTTCCTGCGTTCTCTCCTTCTTGTTCCACTTGTGCTGATAGCCCGCCGTGGCGCCTTGCTCCTGTCCGTAGCCGCTTCCCATACTGCTGCTCCATCCGCTCATCGTCTTGCGGATGTTCTTGTTGAGGTTATTGGCATTGGCGGACACCATCACAGGATCGCTTTTCGACAGGCGGTTCATCGTCAGTTCGCCCTCGTAGTATTCCGGAGTCTGGTAGCCCACAGTCACGTCGCCGTACCAGCGGTCGAGGAAACCAGGCTTGATGGTCAGGTCGAGCACCATGTCTTGCGTGCCATCGTTCTTGCCCGTGCGTTCACTGAACTCCGATGCCTTGTTGTATGCCTTGATGTCGTGCACCGCTTCGACTGGCAACTGCTTCATCAACTGGTCGCCGCCCAACATGCTCTCGCCGTCCATGGTCAGGCGGATAGGCTTGCCGTTCCACCACATCTTGCCCTCGCCGTCCACTTCTACGCCTGGCAACTGGCGGATGAGTTCGTCAAGTCGTGCGCCTTCCTGCAAGTGGAACGCTTCGGGATGGAAGACGATGGTGTCGCCTCTGACTGTGAAACGTCGCGCACGTCTTGTCACTTCCACCATCCTGAGCATCTGCGGTGACATTTTCAGTTCTATCGTGCCGATGTCGAGCGTGTCCTTCTGGCTGTCGTTGAAAGCCAGCACTGTCTTCGTCTTCGAGTAGTATCCGAGCATCGAAGCCTCGATGGTGCATTTCCCGTTGGCGTGAATATAGAACACGCCCAGTGAGTCGGCTCTTGTCGTAGTCGTAAAAGTGGCGTTGTCCGTTTTCTGGATCATCTT
>CACYEC010000346.1 GCA_902773225.1 uncultured Bacteroidales bacterium | reverse complement strand
GTTGCGGGGGCAGGACTCGAACGTGCGACCTCCAGGTTATGAGCCTGGCGAGCTACCAACTGCTCCACCCCGCGATGTAGTATGTGGTTGCTTCCTTTCGGAATGCGAGTGCAAAATTACATCTTTTGTCTGAACTG
Organism: uncultured Bacteroidales bacterium; assembly: GCA_902773225.1. Taxonomy (GTDB): domain Bacteria; phylum Bacteroidota; class Bacteroidia; order Bacteroidales; family Bacteroidaceae; genus RUG11857. The sequence continues at coordinate 10,412 of CACYEC010000346.1, read as the reverse complement.
ACCAAATTTTCTGGGGAAAATATCACGAAAGAGCTGCATTTTTCATGTTTCCGGCAGTTCAGAAGTCATTTTTGACCTCAAAAAGCCTAAATGTAAATGGAGCAAAAGAGAGATTGGAGACAGAGCGCACCCCGTCTCCAATTATTGACAGAAGAACCAGACCTGAGCGTACTACAATTCCACTTTCGTATATTCGAAATGCGGAATGGGCTTCAGTTTGAAGAGGTTTTTCACGTGTTTCTCATCAATGAGCGCCTTGGTCTTAGGGTCATCACAGATGCCAGTCCTGATGTATCGGTCGAGCACGGCGTAGGTGAAGCCCAGGTTGTCTTCATCGGTCTTGCCACAGAGTCCGTCAGAAGGCGTCTTCTCCACCAGGTCAATTGGCAAGCCCAAAACCTTGCCCACAGCCACCACCTCACCGACAGTGAGGCCCCCCAGCGGTGCGAAGTCGCCGGCGGCATCGCCATAGCGAGTGGAATAGCCCACCCAGTCCTCAGAAAGGTTGCAGGTGTTGGCCACCCGTCCGTTCATCGACTGCGAGACAGCATATACGGCTGTCATTCTCAAGCGTGGTGGCATATTGATAATAGTCTGGCTCGAGACCTCCTTTTGGAGCGTTTTCAGTTGTTCTTCCACGGCAAACATCAGTGCCTGATATGTGTCACCGATATTCACGTTGCAGTAGCGTATGCCTAAATGGTTGATGAGGCGCATACTGTCGTTGATGTCCTTTTGAACCCCATTGGGCATGGTCACTCCTATGACGCGGTCTTTGCCCAATGCCTCGGCGCACAAGGCAGCGACCACACTGCTATCCTTACCACCCGAGACACCAAGCACAGCATTGCATCCCCGACCATTCTCCTCAAACCAGTCGCGTATCCATTGCACCACCTGTTCTTTCACTTCAAAAGCATTGAATGTTTCCATATTCATTTTCTATTATAATTATAGGGATTTTCTATTTATCATGGACATTCATTCGTCCGAACTTATACTTCGGTATCCTTGCATAGAGATGCAGATGCAAAAGTATATAAAAAAAGCGACAAAGAAAAACCAATTAAAGAAATATATCAAATGAGAATTGAGTCTAAAGCCAGACACCCGAGCGAGGATGAGGTAAGTGCAGAGATTTTGGCAGAAAAAATGTTTCATAACAAATGTTAAATTAAGGGACAATTATGCAGAACAAGTCTTAAATTGCATATTTCTGGGTAATTTCGACCTAATTTCTGCATATAAATGCAATGTTATATACAAAAATGTTTCATGGGTATGACAAAATGAAACATTATGAAACATCATGTGAAACAAAGGAATTCAAGACAGTTACAACGAAATAAGTCAGTTGATAGTTTTTTTGAGACAAAAAGTAAGGTTGAGTGAAAGAAAAAACAACGCCAAAGCATTTTGATGCTTGTTTTATTTCTTGTTTGAAAAGCGATTTTGTAACTTTGCCCTTTGAATGTCACATCAATGCACCACACATGGCAGAAGACCCAGAAAAGGCAGAACAGCAGGACGACAAAGCGGCCTCTACCCCCAAATCGCGAAAAAAAGGTAGGGGATGGAAGATAGCCCTGTGGATTATCGCAAGCCCGATACTATTGTTTATCGTGCTTGCCCTTTTGTTGTACTTGCCCCCCGTGCAGAAATTCGCCGTGAACGTCATCGGCAACAAACTCGCCGAATCCTCCGGCATGTCCATTCATGTAGATGACATCCACCTGAAATTCCCTCTGACATTGAGTGTGGGCGGACTGACCGCCATCCAGGGTCCCGACACCCTGATTATGGCTGAGACCGCAGATTTGGACATCAGCCTAAAACCTTTGTTCGACAAAAAAATCGAGCTGAACAGGCTACGGCTCAGCAACGCCCGCATCAACACAGACGGTCTCATCGCCGAAGCCAATGTGAAAGGCGACATCGGTGAACTGGACATCAAGGCTCGCAACATCGACCTGAAGAAAGAGATAGCCCAGGTGGACCATACCAAGTTCACCGACGCCGCCCTAACCGTCACCATCCCCGACAGCGTGCCTCTCGACACCACAGAAGCACTGAGATGGAAAGCCTATCTGGAAAACATCACGTTCAACAACTCCAGCATCAGACTGAAACTGGCACCCCAAGCCGACTCAGTGGTAGTGAACACATACTTTGAGGCGACGACCCTCAAAGGTTCTCTCGACCTCTACACCAGCGACTTTCTATTCCACGACCTCAACTTCAAGAATTCCAGAGTCAATTACGATGTGGGCAACAGTCAGCGTGCGGAAGGCTTTGACCCCGCCCACATCGGCCTAACCGACCTCAACGGGCGCATCGATTCCGTGACCTACCGTGGCACAGGCGACCTTGTGGTGGCATTCGACGGCCTAAGCGTAAAAGAGGCATCGGGCATACAGGTAGACACCCTCACCGGGCAGTTCCGCATGGACACCTTGGGAATCCACACCCACCAGTTGCGTATGCTCACCACCGACTCCGACCTGCGGATTGACGCAGACATGGACTTCGACGCATTCGCCGAGAACAGTGACGGTCGTTTCCAAGCCAAGGTGCGGGGCACCATTGGCAAGGACGACATCACGACGCTCTCCCCCACCCTGCCAGCCGACATCAAGAAAGCCTATCCACCAGTTCCCATGAGGTTGGATGCAGATATAGAGGGCAACGCTGACACGCTCACCATCAACAGGCTCACAGCCAGCATGGACGGCAAGTTCAGCCTCAGCACCCGTGGCGCCATCCAGAGTTACTTGAATCCAGAGTCAGAACGCTTCAGCATCGACATGGAGGAGGTGGATGCCAAAGTCCATGACCCCAAGTTTGTCAGCAGTTTCATGCCAGCCGATGTCAGTTCGATGGTCAAAGTTCCCGCCAACGCCCACATCACCACTTCATTCGGTATGAAGGGCACCAAATTGAACGCCAAAGGAAAACTCAAAGACCAGAACGGCACCACAACTTACGACATCAGTTATGACACGACAGACGACAGTTATGACGCCGACATCACCGCCAACAACCTGGTCGTGAACAACTACGTGGCACTCGATGAGTCCTGCCACCTGACCGGACACATCCGTGCAAAGGGCAAAGGCACGGACTTCCTCTCGCCCAGGACTGTCGCCGACATCAGCGCACAAATCGAAAAGGGCAACTACGGACAAATAGACGCTTCGAACAGCAACCTTATGGCAAAAGTCGCCAACGGAGAACTCATGGCGCAACTGAACTGCAACAACCCGCAGTTGCTTACATCACTTCGCCTCACGTCGGACATCACGAAAGACAATCTCAACGCTCGCGGCCGCATCCACCTCCAGCGTTCCGACTTACAAGCCATGGGGCTGAGCGAAGAAAAGTTGAACATCATGGCCATCAGCGACTTCAACTTCAACACAGACATGAAGAAAGCGCATAGTTTCGAAGGAAGGGCCGACAGCATCTTTATCGTCATGGGCAGCGACACCATCAGTTCGGGAGAGATTTACCTTGACGGATGGACCGACCGCGACACCACCAACGCAGTGGTCAGCACCAACGGTGTGGACATGCATTTCCGTTCGTCGGTCAACGCCCTCGAACTGGGAGAGAAATACATGAAAGTGGCAGGCATCTTAGGCAAGCAGATAGAGAAGCGCGACCTCGACATCAACTACGCCAAGCAGTTCCTGCCCACATCCGACATCCTTCTTTCACTCAACAACGACAACGCCGTGGCACAGTTCCTGAAAATACAAGGCATAAAATACGATGACATCCAAGGCCACTTCTCCACATCGCCCGAAGCAGGTCTGCAAGGAAACGCGCACATCAGCAACCTGAAAGTCAAGAAAGACAGTGTGGTCATCGACAACATCGACCTCAAGATACAGCAAGACAGCACCCGTCTCACCTACGACCTCAGCCTCGCCACAGGGGAACACTTCCATCACCCAGGCTTCTCGGGAGCACTGAAAGGATATTTCGAGAATTTCTCCGCCGACACCCGTCTGACCTTCTACAACGACAAAGGCCGCATCGGACTCGACCTTGGCATCCATGCACTTGCCACCGACACCGCCGGTTATTTCCGTTTCTATCCAGAAGAGCCCATACTTGGATTCAGGAAATTCAAGGTCAACACCGACAACTACCTGCTCCTCAAGAAGAAGAACAAGGCATACGCCGACATCCACCTGTCGTCGGACAACGGCACACGTATCGACTTCACAGCCAATCCCGACGCGCAGACAGAACAAGACTTCAACCTCAGCATCGAGAATTTCGGCATCAAGCAACTGCTGTCCATCCTTCCCATGGCACCCGACATGGACGGACTGCTGAATATCAAAGCCAACTACCGACAAGAGAACGGCAACACGTCGGTGGTAGGCGACATCAAAGCCAACGATTTCGTGTTTGGTGGCACCAGATTAGGCGATGTTGGAGCCACGCTGAACTACATTCCCGACGGCACCGACAGTCACTCCATAGACGGAAGCATCAGCCAGGACACCATCCATGTGGCCAACTACTCAGGCTTCTACAGCGACAACGGACAGTTCAGCCTCAACGCCGACCTCAACCAACTGCCTTTGGAGATGTCGGCTCCCTTCCTTCCCGACAAGCAGATTGTGGCACTCAACGGATATATAGGAGGTCATCTCTCAGTGGAGGGTACCACCGAAAAATTCCTCGTGAATGGCGAACTGAAGCCATCCGGCATGGTTGCCATGTCGCAGATGTACGGTGTGAAACTCAGGTTTGAGGACAAACCCATCACCATCGAGAACAGCAAACTGTCGTTCGAGCAATTCAATGTCTATGGATACGACGACACCCCCCTCAGCCTCACTGGGTCGGTTGATTTCTCCGACTTCGACAACCTCCGCTTCAGCCTCGGAGCCTACGGGCGCAACTTCGCGCTTGTGGATACTCCACGCTCCAGCAAGTCCGTTCTGTTCGGGAAAGTCAACGCCGACCTCTTCGCCCGCATCGTGGGAGAGCCCAACAACGTGTCCATCCGAGGACTCATCAATGTGCTCGACAACACCGACATGACATATCTGATTAAGGACACACCGCTCACCGTAGAAGACCGTCTCAGCGACTTGGTGACCTTCGTCAACTTCAGCGCGCCACCCCCCGAGGACATAGAGAGCTTGAAAAAGGCCATCATGGGTATCGACATGCGTCTGAACCTTAACATAAAAGAGGGTTCTCGTCTGAGGAGCGAGTTCAGTTCCGACCGCCAGAGTTACATCAACCTCGACGGCGAGGGACAGATACTGATGATATACACCCCCGAAGGAGTATTCCAACTGCAGGGACGTTACACTCTGAATAACGGAGAGATGAAATACGAACTGCCCATCATACCGCTCAAGACCTTCACCATCCAGAACGGCAGTTATGTGGAGTTCACCGGTGCGCCAATGAATCCGACCCTCAACATCACAGCAACCGAACGCACCAAGGCCGCTGTAAGCGATGCCAACGGTGGAAGCCGTAGCGTCACCTTTGACGTGGGAATGAAAATCAGCAACACCCTCCAGGACATGGGTTTGGTCTTCACCATCGAAGCTCCCGAGGACATGAGTGTACAGAACGAACTCGCCTCCATGTCGGCCGAAGACAAGAACAAACTCGCTGTAGCCATGCTTGCCACTGGCATGTACCTGTCGGGCAGCAACTCCACAGGTTTCTCCTCGTCCAATGCCCTCAACAACTTCCTCCAGAACGAAATCAACAACATCGCCGGCGATGCCTTCAGTTCAGTGGTCGATATCAATGTCGGCATCGAGCAGTCCCAGAACAACAGAGGACAAACCCACACCGACTACTCGTTCAAGTTCTCCAAGCGCTTCTTCAGCGACAGACTGAGTGTGGTGATTGGCGGTAAGGTAAGCGCCGACAACAATTCCGACTACCAGCGTTCCGGCACCTACATCGACGACGTCTCGCTTGAATGGAGGCTCAACAAAGGCAGTTCAAGATACATACGCCTCTACCACGACCGCAATTTCGACAACCTCATCGAAGGCGAACTCATCGAGAACGGAGCCGGATTCATCCTGAGGAAAAGGGTGGACCACCTGTCAGAACTGCTCATCTTCAAAAGCAAGAAAGAAGAACAGAGCACACCTCCCCTACGCAGGCCTGGGGCTGCCACACCAGCCGACTCCACTTCCTCAGCAACACCCGTAGGCAACAACCGCAGACAGGAAGAACCCGCCAGTCCATCGGAAAACGAGGAAAAGACCGCCCCCACAACCAACACCAACCGAAACAGCGAAAAGCAATGAGCAAGAGCCACCACATATTAACCACCCTGCTGACCCTCATCCTCATCACAGCCTGTTCCACCACAAGCAACCTGCCCGAAGACGAGTATCTGTACGACGGCATCAAGAAAGTGAACATCGAAGGAGACAAGACAGCGGAGTTCAACGCTGAAGCCATCACTGAGATGAAAGCGGCGCTGGCCTACGCTCCCAACAACTCCTTCATGGGCAGTTCGTACTACAGATTCCCGCTTCCCATAGGTTTGTGGATACACAACAGGCTGGTCAACGAGGAGCGAAGCGGTTTTCAGAACTGGGTCTATAACTCTTTCGGGCGCACGCCTGTGACCATCTCGGCAGTCAACCCAGCCACTCGCGCACGTGTGGCACAGAACACACTCAGGAACTACGGATACTTCAATGCTGAAGTCACTCACCAATTGGAAAACCAGAAAGACCCGAAGAAACAAAAAATCACTTACAACGTCAAATTAGGCGATGCCTACCATCTCGACTCCGTGAAATACGGATTCCGCGGACTGGAAGACAGCATTCTGCAAGCCAACTGGAAGAACCGCAAATTCAAGCGCGACGACCAGTTCAACGTCACCTTGCTCGAAGAGGAACGTCAACGTATCGTCAACGATTTCCGCAACAACGGACTTTACAACTACCGCCCGGAGTATATCACTTATCTTGCCGACTCCATCAAAACGCCTAAAAAAGTGTGGTTGGTTGTCGTTCCCGACCTTTCCACCCCAGAGAAAGCCCACCGTCAGTACACCATAGGCGACCTCACCATGGCCATCCGCCAGTCGGGTCAATACCAGCAATTGACCGACACCTTCAGGCGCAGAACGCTCACCATACTTTACAACGGTGACCATCTGCCCATCTCCCCTATGGCGCTTTTCCGCAACATGAGTTTCAGACGCGGCCAACTCTTCAGCCAGCAAAAATTCGACAATTCTCTCAGAGGCATCACCAACATGGGACTGTTCCGCAACGTGCAGTTCTCTTTCACGCCACGCGACACCACCGACACCTGCTCCATCATCGACGTGAGGCTCGATGCCACCATGGACAAACTCATCGACAGCGAGTTCGCGTTCAACATCACCCAAAAGAGCAACTCCCAGGTAGGTCCCAACGCCAAATGGTCCATTACAAAACGAAACGCTTTCCGGCACGCCGAGACATTCAACATCAGCCTCAGGGGAGCCTACGAGTGGCAGACAGGCAAACGCAGGAGGAACAACGACGGAACGAAAATCGACTCCTACGAATGGGGTATCGAGACCTCCCTCACCTACCCCCGCATCATGTTCCCATGGCTCAACAAGCGTGTACTGCGATATCCCGCAGCCACCACTTTCAAGTTTTCCATCGACCAACTGCGGCGCTCCGGCTATTACAACCTTCTGTCGATGAACACCAGTGTCAATTATTTTGTCCAAGGGTCGAAGTACATCTCCCACTCCATCACCCCCTTCATGTTGACACAGAACAAGTTGATGAGTTCTTCGGCCACCTTCGATTCCATCGCGAACAAAAACCAGGCGCTTTTCGTCACCGTGCGTGACCAGTTGATACCAGCCATGCAATACACCTATAGGTTCGACAACACCATCTCCAGGACCAAACGCGCCACCACTATTTTCGAAGCATCAGTGAAAGAGGCAGGCAACGTCACCAGCGCTATATCTTTGCTTTTCGGCAAGAAGTTCGAGGAACGCGACAAGATGTTGTTGCGCACACCTTACTCACAGTTCACCAAACTCACTCTCGACCTGCGACGCTACTACTACCTCACCGAGCACTCACAAATCGCACTCCGCCTGCTCACTGGAGCCATCTGGAGTTACGGCAACTCCACCGTCGCACCCTACACTGAACAACTCTATGTAGGCGGAGCCAACGACATCAGGGCTTTCACTGTCCGTTCCATCGGTCCTGGCCGATACTACGACTACGAAAACAAAGGCACCTACCTCGACCAGGCAGGTGACTTCAAATTGGAATTCAATGCGGAATACCGTTTCCGATGGGTCAGCAATCTTTATGGTGCCGTTTTCCTCGATGCAGGAAACGTATGGTTGATGCGTGCCGACGACTTCCACCCAGGCGGTGAAATCACCCGTTCCAAGTTTTTCAAGGATATCGCCCTTGGAACAGGTTTCGGAATCCGCTACGACATGGAGTTCCTCATCTTGCGCCTCGACTGGGGTATTGGCATCCACGCGCCTTACGACACAGGCAAGCGAGGCTACTACAACATCCCCAAGTTCTGGAAAGGCACCGGCCTACATTTCGCCGTGGGCTACCCATTCTGATAATTACCTCCACGTCAAAGACTTGTTTCAAATTCAGTAGGACTTTTTTGCACCTTGGGGAGACATTCTGAACTTTCTCAAGAAATGAAATGTTCAAGTGAACTGTACTGGCGTTTGAAGGTATGACGACAACAGCATGAATAACTGTTGTCGTTTTTAGGTTCTCCTTGTCTCCTTGCCACTTAGATTTGTAATTGCCTAAGAAAAAAGGAGTTTGAGTATGGGAAAAAAGCAAACACTGCGGTCTCAAAGAAACCGCAGTGAATGAAATGATGAATACAAATAGGAAGCAGTGTCACGCCGCCCGTCCAAGTCAGGAAAGACTATGGGTAGGTGGCGTTATTCCAGTCGCGTTATACGCTCGGGAAGGATGCTTTATTTTCTAGAGATTGGGCGCACACTGTGACCATTGAAACGCCAGTCTTCCCACCATAAGATAATTCCATCGCCAAAGGAGAAGCAGTCGACTGTCGCTAGGTCCGAAGTATTCTTGAGATTGCTCGGCAAGTAGTGGCCAACCGAGCCCGCCTCTGGCAAAAAGATGATATTGCCGTTAGGCCCCGTAAACTTACCACCGTTCACACCATTGATCGTCGTCCATTCGTAGGTACAATTGTTTTTCAATTCGTCGAACTGCTCTACGGTCGGCATCTGCCAGTCACCGCCCCATTCCACGTGAGCTACGTCGTATTTTGTACCGGCGATGTCTTCACCGAGATCGTGAAAGGCTGCCCATGGACCATCGCAATGGATGTAGTTATCCCAGTCATAATGATCTTTCTCCTCAATCTCTCCCCATGCGTAATAGCCGCCATAGTCTGTGGGGGACTCTGCGCCTACGTTCATGTTCGCCCACTTAGTGCCAGAGGGAAGACCGAGGTCGATGGCCTCGAGTGCTGCAGGAATATGGCCAACGTATGCTTCGACGGTCACTTCTATCTTTGCTGTCTCACCAGTCTTGTTGTCCGTAACGGTGATGATAGCGGTGCCTTCTCCCTCGGCTTCGATCATCAACATGGAACCATCAACAGTGAATGTAGCCACATCCTTAGCATTGCTCACTACAGTATATCTACCAGAACCAGAAATGATTTCCACGGTGCCCGCAGCGCCATGACCTACTGTCGTGAGACCGAGTGAGGTGGTGGAGAGTATGAGATGCACATTTTCTATGCAAACTGGACGAACACGGATGCCATCCTTGTAGTTTCCAACCATGGCCGTTACTTTCGCTTCGTTGGACATGATGTTCACTGTTCGGGCGTACTGTTGTTCCTTGGAACCATTTGTGGACGACCTGTAGAAGCCACTGTCCCAGTCATTATAGGCATCCAAATCTCCAACAGGTAGGAAGATACTATTGCCGTTTGGTCCTGTGAATATAGCACCTACCACATCGTCAACGATTGTGTATAAATAGGTGCAATTGTCGATCAACTCCTTAAATTGGTTGATTGTCGGCATCTGCCAATCGCCACCCCATTTCACGTGAGCGACATCATACTCTGTACCAGCGATGTCGGAGCCGAGGTCATGACAAGTATTCCGTGTACCATCGCAATGGATGTAGGTTTCCCAGGTGTAAACGTCTTTTTCCTCCGTCTCGCCCCAAGCGTAGTAGCCTCCACAATCTGTGGGGGATTCGGCACCCACGTTCATGTTGGCCCAAAGTGTGCCGGAGGGTAGTCCGAGATCAACGGCCTCAAGACCTTCGGGAGTGCCAGTGGTGGGTTGCTGTTGCTCATCCACCACAGTCGGGTCGTAGCCGTCGTAGAGGTTCGACTCCACACCGGCG
>CACYEC010000345.1 GCA_902773225.1 uncultured Bacteroidales bacterium | reverse complement strand
CCAAAAGAGAATATAGGATTTCCCAGGAAGCCTGGGATTTCCTAAATTCTCCAAGGATTTCATAACCATCAATAAACATATCAAAAAACATTATATGGAAAAGAAAACTTACATCACCCCGGATTTGCGCACCGTGCATCTCATCAGTTCGCCCATGCTCAATGACACCACCACCATGAGCCAAGGCAAGGGCGAAGGAGGCAATGTCACCGAAACCAACCAACGCAATAGCAACAACAGCAACAACCAAAAAGACGCTGACTGGGGAAATCTCTGGTAACAGAAACAGCCAGGAGAAAACCACACAACATCCACTTCTTCAAATGTATATGAAAACTATAGCCCTTTCCATACTGCTGATGACGGGTTCTATGGCTTTTGCACAACGCATGGACTACACCAGTGAGGACTCGCTGATGATAGTCCATGCCCTTCAAGACGCCCCTGCCAAGATTGGGAAACAATCGCCCATGCTCTATTTCGGCAAACTGTTTTTGGGACGCCCATACGTGGGCCACACCCTGGAAAAGGGGTCAACGGAACATCTCATTGTCAACACAAGGGAACTTGACTGCACGACATTCGTGGAGAACGTCACCGCACTGTCGATTTGCCACAATCACGGCGAGCGAACCTTCAAGGACTTCTGCCGTCGTCTCACCCAACTTCGCTATCGTGACGGACGCATCAACGGCTATCCCTCCCGACTGCATTACTTCACACAGTGGGGCGAGGACAATGAACGGATGGGGTTGGTTTATTCCGTCATCGAAAAGGCTATTGAAGAGGGCAACCGTAGCGACCAAGTGCCTTTCGCCAAACAGGCCATCGACATCAACTACATGTCGTCGCACCCCAAACTCTACAAGCACCTCGACGCACATCCAGAATTCGTTCCCGCCATCCGCAAAGACGAGCAGGCTCTGAAAGGAAAAGTCTATCCTTACCTTGCGAAGACTCACCTCGGAAAACCTCAGTCGCAACTGCCTTTCATCAAAACGGGCGACATCGTAGCCATCATCACGTCCAAACAGGGACTTGACACCTCGCACGTGGGGATAGCCGTATGGCAGGACGGCCAACTCCACCTCATGCACGCCTCGAGCCTCAAGAAGAAAGTAGTACTCGACACCACCACTTTCTATGATTACTCGCAGAAACAGACCTCACAACTCGGCATACGACTGTACAGAATAAAATAAAGGTATTCCATTTATCACGAATTATTGAATTATCAGATTATTATTCTGCTGATATTAAGAATTTTATGGAATTATCGATATAAACGCAAGCGATTTTTAGAAGTTACCATAACAGAAACGGGGTGTGAATAACCTCACATCCCGTTTTTTTTGCTTGTAAATAGTTCCTATCGCTTGGCAGATTGATGACGCTTGAGAAGACGGTTGACAGCCTTGTCGAGCGTCTCTGTAGGCTCAATGATATTATAGTCTTGCCAGAAATCAGGGTCTAAGAAATAATCCACCTTGTCGAAGAATGCATCGCGCGAGTCGAAGGAGTCCCTTCCACTGATGGGCTGAATGCTGTCGGTGATGTTGTCGGTGACCGCCATCTCGCAAGCCACGGTGAAAGGCGAGGTAAACTGCCGTTTCTTCCAGTCTCCACTGAAACGGAAATTGCTCCTAACATAACTGATGCGGCACACCTTACCGTCAAACCTGTAATCCACGAGGCAAGACAGTTCCCTGGGCTTGAATTTCACTCCGGCAGGTTTTCTGACCAGCATGAAAGCTGTGGCTTTGTCACGGTCGCTCATATCGAGCGACAATTCCACCCTTGTGAACGCAAGTGTCTCACAGTCGATGTATAGTTTGCCATAGTAGAGGGCGTATGTCAAGATATGCTTAGGAGCCAAAGCCACCACAAACTGCGGCCTGTTGCCAATGACAGTGGGGGGATCCATGGAGAATGCATAGTCGGCGAGGTCCTCATCGTTGAGCAGGAAGGAGGCGTTCTTCACCACATCGAGCATGAGAGGTTGTGCGGGTCCTCCCAACACCTTCACGGAGAGGGTGTCGCCAGCGCGGGGACTGACCAGCCGCCTTCCTTTCGAAATGGCCACTTTGTCTCTGCCTATGCCCCGGTTGTAGGCAGTCTTATACATATCGACCACAGCCTCAGCGATATAGGTATATCTCTGTCGTTTCATCACAGTCTCACGATAAAAGCATTTGTAGAGCGATGGACTATTGCTGTAGTTCTGCGCTATCTTGCTGATGGCGATATCAACGAGTTTCCGCGGATCGTCGGTCCAGACATTCACTTCCTGAAGTAGTACAGACGAGGGTGTGAGTTGAATCCGCAAAGGGCTTGCAGGAATTTCAGTCAGGCGGACGCTCTCCGCGTTGTAATTGATGTGGGTCACCTCAATGACCTCGGGCCTTTCCTCTTGTTTCAGTGTGAAGAAGCCATCCTCGTTGGTGACCACAGTGGTGGCAGACGGGAATGCCTTGACAGTGGCGTATGCGATGCCTTTCCCTGTCTTCTTGTCGGTAACGGTACCGCTCATCACATATTTCTGGGCACCGACAGAAAGACAAGCCGTAAAATATAGAAGTAGGGCTATAATATGTTTCATAGTTGATGATGTTTGTCAGTTTGCGGGCACAAGTCCTTGATATGCAAAAATATCATTTTTCCATTAAAAACAAATCATGAAAGGGATTTTTTATAGTGTGGGAGATGGTTTTTATGTGTTTTATGGGCAGTAAAAGTTCCAAATGCCCAATCCATGACGTTGACAGGGCTGATTTATTGCATTTTAATAATCTTTATAATCGTATTTTTGTTTCCCTTGCGAATAATGACTAACTTTGCGCAACAAAAAAACAGAAAACAACAAAACACATCTATGAGACAATTCAGATTGTTAGTCACCACGGTGATGATGGTAGTGATGGGGTATGGACAAATGGTAGCGCAGATGGCCAAACCCGTGAAAATGAACGCCACATTCAACAAGATTTCGGAAACAGAAGGAGAAATCGTTTTCGAGGCATCCATCGACCCCGGCTGGCACATGTATTCCACCAATGTGGTTGAGGACGGTCCTAACCCGACAGTGATTCATTTCGACAACCTCAAGGGTGCCAAGGCTAACGGACCTTTGAAGCCTGTGACCAAACCCATACAACAGTTCGACCCCATCTTCGATGCCGAACTGTTCTTCTTCGAGAAGAGCGCCAAATTGGTGCAGAAGGTCACTTTCACTGGCGGTCCTTACGAGGTTGAGGGGTATATCGAGTACAGCGCCTGCAACGACCAGAACTGCACACCGCCCACCACCACAGAGTTCAAGTACAGCGGTGAGGCCAAAGGAGCCGTGAAGGAAGACGCCAAGGACGCGAAAAAGGACGAAAAAAAAAACGAATCCAACGCCGATGAGAAGGTCGCAGAGGAACCTGTAGCCGTTGCCCCGACGCTGACCACCACAACCGACAGCACGACACAAGACAGCACGGTAGTCATTCCGGCTGCCGCCTCTGACTACTGGACTCCAGTCATCGACCAACTTAAAGCCTTTGAGAACGGCGGCAAGAACGATGTAGGGCATTCCTCCCTGTGGATGATTTTCTTGCTGGGCCTGCTCGGCGGTCTGGTGGCGCTTGTCACACCTTGCGTTTGGCCCATCATACCCATG
>CACYEC010000344.1 GCA_902773225.1 uncultured Bacteroidales bacterium | reverse complement strand
TGTCGGAAGCGTAGAAGACGGTGTTCTGGTTGTCACGTCTGATGATGCTCTCGATGGCAAAGCGCGTCAGGTCTTGTTTGTCGGCCAATATAAAACTGTTCACCGTTTATTTCATTTAAATTTAGAAATTAAGAGCTATCGTCTTTATTTTCAACATTTTTTACTATTTTGAATTTGAGTGCAAAGTTAAGCAGTCTAGAAATATCCTCCAAATTTGTTGCACAATTCGGAAAATATTACTATTTTTGCGAAATCAGAAGAAAATATTTCCAAATAGAGCATTTTTAACCTTTACAAACAGAAAACAATTCTGACAGATGGCTGAAACGTTAGACCAAACCGACTTGCAGATATTGAAAACGCTGCAGAGAAACTCGAAACTGACTACCAAGGAACTGGCCGACGCGGTGCATCTCACACCAACACCTGTCTTCGAACGGCAGAAGCGGCTGGAGCGTCAAGGGTACATCAAGAAGTATGTGGCCGTACTCGACCCTGAGAAACTCGGACAGGGATTGCTCGTGTTCTGTAAGGTAAAGCTGAAACAGATTAACCACGAGATTGCCGACACCTTCACTCGCCACATCATGCGCATACCCGAGGTGACAGAGTGTTACAACACCAGCGGTGCCTACGACTATCTATTGAAAGTCCGTGCCCGCGACATGAAGCAGTATCAGGAGTTTGTGCTTACCAAGCTCGGCGACATAGACTCCGTGGCCTCCATCGAGAGCACCTTCGTCATGAGCGAAATCAAGCAGAACTACGGCATTAACCTGTAGGTGCCGAAGGGGGAAATGGCGTAGCCGCATAAAAAGCCAGAAAGAATGCTTTATGTTCAGAAAAAAAAAGTAACTTTGCAGCACTATGACAAAAGAACGCTTATGAAAAAGAAAATGATTACCCTTTTACTTCTGGCTGTTGTATCGCTACCATCAATAGCTCAGTATAAAATGATGCCCCGCACAAATGCTACCCGTGAACGTGGGGCCATGACGCTCGTAAAGAATGTACCTCCTGCTCAGTACAATGTGAAAATCAAGAAAAAAGCCAATGCAAACATCCCTAAAGACTCTGTTTCTATCACGCTGACTACCCACGATATTTGGCATTCCTATGACGGCACTGGCTACCAGATGCTGCTCGATGCCGATGCCAACACCTATGGGACAATCATCCCTTTAAAAGGCAACCTCACTGAATATGGCAATGCGCAAGCTGGAGTTTATGATGAATTTGAATACAAGATACCCGAAGATGCCGACGGTGATATATTCACCTCAAACGTTTTGAAAAACGGGAGCATAACCATCATGATTCCTGCCGGCGTTTACGACTGGTGTATCACCAATCCAACTCCCAGCTCGAACTTCGCTAGAATATATATTGCAAGTGAATATGGCAATATAGGCGGTCGCGCTGAACATTATCTTTTTAGTGGTGGATTAGCCTATGAATTCGATATCACTTTGGGTGATAATGGTTGCGATCAGACTAATGTGGCAATTACGGGAATAGATTTTTCATACAATCTCGTCGACAACAGCATCACACACAATTCTGCTGATGTAAATTGGACTGTCGATGGTCCATTTGATAGGTATTCCATCATTCTTCGTTACCGCAAGGTTAATGAGAAATTAGTCTATGAGTCTGCAGAGGCTTTTGATGGTCTGGAGAAATGGGATGCAGACGAGGATAACCATAACTGGCAATATGAAGAGACAGGAGATGCTCATAGTGGAAATGGTGTTTGGGCGTCATATTCTTTTGATGAGGGTATTTATGAACCTATAAATCCCGACAACTGGCTTCTCATGCCTAAAATGGATTTGAAGGGGAAACACCTCTCTTTCTGTGCACGTTCAAAAAAGAAGGAATTTAAAGACAATTTCGGCGTGTTCTTCCTTCCTGATGGAGCAGAAAACGTACCTGAAAATCTGGTGGAGCTGGGGGTATATACGGATATTCCGAATGAATGGACGGAATACGACATAGACCTTGCTACATTAGGAGAAGGTCAGATTGTTTTCCGTCATTTCGATAGTAATGACAGATGGGCACTTTATATTGACGACGTGTCCATCTTTGACCAAAATGCGGTGGTTCACCCGGAACAATATAATTGGGTAAATATGCCCTATGTGATGGACCATCCTCACCACATCTTCAATCTGGAGAGTGATACCAAATATGAGATGCAGATGCGGGTTGAACCATTGGATTGGGGTGAGAGCGTGTTCTTCACCACCGCCGCCCCTCTCGTACTGGAAGACAATGCCGACAACTCAACCGTGCTGAACGACAATCCGGACTATACAGGCTATGTGAAGCTCAACGGACGCACGCTCTATAAGAACGGCAAATGGAACACGCTCTGCTTGCCGTTCGATCTCACGCTCAGCGGTTCTATCCTCGACGGTGATGATGTGGAACTGATGACGCTCAGTTCATCTTCGTTCTTCGCTGAGGCAAACACCCTAATTCTTAACTTCGAAAACGCAGAGGAAATCGAGGCCGGTGTGCCCTATATCATCAAGTGGAACAACACGGGCTACCATATCGAAAATCCTGTGTTCAAAGATGTTACCATCAACAGCCAAATCAAGGAAACAGAGACTGATGCGGTGACATTCTGCGGTACCTTCAATCCCTTCTTGCTGGAAGCCAACGACAGAACCAAACTCTACCTCGGCGGCGACAACAAGCTATACTATCCCAGCGATGACGTAACCGTAAACGCCTGCCGCGCTTATTTCTCCCTGAGCAACGGCATCACGGCGGGTGACCTAAATGCCAATGGAGCAAGAACCTTTGTGCTGAACTTTGGCGACGAAGAGGCAACAGGAATAGTGGGACTCTCCCCCAACCCATCCTCAAAGGGAGAGGAAAGTACCAGCACTTGGCATTCATTGGAT
>CACYEC010000343.1 GCA_902773225.1 uncultured Bacteroidales bacterium | reverse complement strand
TGATACCTATCGAATGACAACCAGAGAACGTTATAAGCGTTTACTCCTTCGTTGTCCTGAAATAGTGCAAAGTATCAACCTAAAAGACATAGCCTCTTATCTAAAAGTTACACCAACAACTATTAGCAACATTCGTAGAGAGATAACTTTTGGGCTGTAAATTCTCAAAATGTTTTGAGAGTTTGTTGTCATGACGGTTCTTTTGCTTTATATTGTGCTCAAAAGGTTGAGTTGCTACTCCGTCTCTTTCCGATTGTGATGGAAGAAGAGGCGTTTGCCTTACATGGTGGCACCACCATCAATCTTTTCATGAAGGATCTGCCTCGCTATTCGGTAGATATTGATTTGACCTATAGCTCGAAGCCTCTCTGAATGAGCAGCACTTTCGGCTCTTCTTATTTTGTTATGGCAACAACATCTGCCGTTATAGCAGGTCGTGGAAATTTAAATGTATAACTCATTATTAATTTCTTTGTTTATGCCTAAGAGGACAAAGGTCTATAAGTAATTTCTCGGTTTCTTCTGGAGTAAGTACACTATCAAGGGCTTCTGCCAATTCTTCCTGTCTTGGTTGTCCAAACGTTAGTCGATACAATCCTAAGATTTTCAACATATCAGTATATCGTTGTATATCTTGGCTAAATTGATATAGTGGAACAATTCTTTCTATAGATACACCATTAGAATCAAAATGCCAACTAGGAACAATGTCACATGGGAATTTTGCAAGCTCTTTATCTTCTTTTGCAAATTCGAATAATTTGTCCCAAGGCTTTTCTGCTCCTGCTATTTGAGTGATGTATTTATCGGCTACTCTTTGACGAATGACTTTACTACGGAACCTGTTTATTCGTCCTTCTCGTTGCTCAAAATCTATTGGATTATTTGGTAAATTCCAATGGATAATGCGCCTGCAATACCAATGAAAATCCAAACCTTCTTGACCGATGCTAGTTGTTGATAAAACAAACGGACGGAAAGGAGAATTAAAAGCTTCGCGAATACTTGTTGCTCGAACTTCACTTCCTTGATTGCTTTTAGCATTGACACCAAAAGCGGCTGCATAGTGAGAACGTAGAGAATGACGTACATCATTATCTTCTGGTTCATTTTTACAGAAGCTTGCAGAATCGTCAACTTTGAGATTCGTTGTACGCATTGACAGAACGTTGCTTATAGAGTCGCCAATTTCCAAAGGATTGTCGTACTCATTTAGAAGCATAAAGACATACTCGTCCAAAACTGCCTGGATGTTGCCATCAATGCAATATTGAATAACCTTTTGCCAATAATCAAGTGATTTATGTGGATATTGTAATTCAACAATAGCAATACTTTCTGGTTTGTTGAATAAATCAATGAACGCAAGTCCTATTTGGAACGCTGTAGTTAGAACATCATTGGAATCACCGAAATATCGTTTCAATGCTCTGTATGTGCATATAGCAGGAGATCCTAACGAAAGTTGCACCATTAGTTTCGCCTGTTTCTGGATTTCATTAGAAGAAACGCTTCTAGGGAATAATGGCAATTTAGGATGCTTCTTATCGAGGATTAAACGTAATTCAGCAAGATATTCTTTTGCAAGAATAGTTTCTGTATTCTTTTTTGAAATTCTGTCTTCAATTATATTAAGCCAGGAATTATCATTCGCCTGATCGTTAACCATTGGATATGCCCAACTAATGTGAGTGTTCTCTTTGTCGGTATCATTTCCATAGGTTTTACAAAATTGTGAAATCTGTTCGGCTTGTTTAGAGTAGATTTCTTCAATAATAGTTTTCGAAGACTTTTCGGAGTTGATGTAATCCAAGGGATCAGTGATTAACTCTATATGACGACTCGGATATGCAAGTAATAGTGTTGTCATATTTTTAAGTTCACTTGCAAAGTTTAAGCGTCTATATGGTTTTCTCGCTTTGTCACCTTGTGAGGCTACTCGTTTATCGGCGAAATATTTTACACCTTCTTCTTTTGGCATCTTTCCAATGCTTTGTTTCTCTGCTTCATAAGACACCAAAGTGGCAATCATCTTAGGTACTAATTTCCATGCAGAGAAAACCAAAGTCTTGGTAAAATCTTTCTGTCCTTTAAAAGCTCCATCTAGATTATAATAACTCATTGACGGAGGACACCACAGGAGTCGTGACTCCTTCCGCATTCCTTTCATCAGAATATTAAGTTTCCCATTAGGCCAATGCCCATTTCTGGGGAATTCATATTTGTTAATCTCTGTCAGATCAACGAATGCATTTTTGGTTAGAGGAATAGAAAGGTTTGATGCTTTTTCTCCAACCTTATAGTCTCGAAGATATGACATGGCATAAGGTGCAGACTTTGCATAATCAATAGGCGAAGGTACATTCTCTTGCTGACGTTCATAAATTCTTTTGAAAACATTGTCAAGATGAACAAAGTCTTCAATTTCTTGTTTAGTTATAGGAAGAGGATTGTTCTCTTTGTTTACAATCATTGCGTTTGGATCATTTGAAGCAATGATCTTCTCAGTTCTAACTATAACTCTGTAATATACATCTTCCACATAATGCTTAAGTTCCTGTATTTCATTTAAAACGCATTCGTTGTCGTCTGTATTCTTTAGT
This sequence comes from uncultured Bacteroidales bacterium, assembly GCA_902773225.1. Classification (GTDB taxonomy): domain Bacteria; phylum Bacteroidota; class Bacteroidia; order Bacteroidales; family Bacteroidaceae; genus RUG11857. The sequence continues at coordinate 7,621 of CACYEC010000343.1, read as the reverse complement.
GATAACATTTTTGTAAATATACCACTTCTTGCTTCTTCATATCGATGCCAGTCAATATAAGTCCCTTCATACAAGAATTGAAGGACTCGCTTTAATTCCTTGTAGTGTTGCTCATCATTTTTTTCATCATATTGGTTGGTGAATGCCTTAAAAGGAGTTGCACTCAGCATAAGTACTTTGGCATTTTTTTGAGAGAAAACCTTTTGCGCAATAGTTGCTTGCTCACTTGAAGATTTAGTGTCTAACAACTGACTATAACGTTGGAACTCATCCATGATGAAAATGTCTGCGTCCATCAAGGAAAGGCAAACGTCAGTTAGTGCCCGACGTAAATGTCCGATTGTTTCAGCATAAATAGCCCATATTTTATCAGAACGCTTGTCAAATCTTGCTGCCACAGTCCTAATGAAATCTAACAATGTCATCCTTCCATTAAGACCATAGTGTTCATAGCATTTAGGACATGAATCTTGATCTACATAAATATTGCTGATATGCTCAATATAGTTTTCTGGCAAGTTGTTACGTAATCGGCTTTTGTAATATCTGCAATCACGTTGTGGTTTCCAAGAATCTTCTTTTAAACTCCAGAATCCCTCCATTAATTTACCAAATGAATGATTATGCTTCTTTATTTCTGCATCTGTTTCCAGAATAGCATACAACATTAGTCTTTCTTCTTTGATGCCAAGTGTCGATGCTTCATTGAAAGATGTGTCTGGCGTCAAAGAATATATACAAAACTCTACGTTTTCATAGTAAGGTTTATACGCCAAAAGTGAAATTCTATTCACTTGACTTACTATGCAGCGTTTATCTTTTGTGAAGTTTAATTTTTTTAGATTTTGCGCAGCTAGTTGTTGGTTAGAGCAGATATAAAAGACATTGAAGCTTTTCTTTTCTGGGCATTTATTCCTTTGCCATCTATTGAACGCTTTAGCCACAAGACCTTTTGCTATCCAGGTCTTTCCAAGACCAACTTCGTCTGCTACCAACATGCGATCTTGCCCTTCATCATACATCCTATGATAAAGATAATTAACTGTAGCTTGCTGAACATCACTCAGTTTACGTTTAATTTCAAGGATTTGTTCTTCGTATATCATTTTGCATAAGGAGCAAATAGGTTCCACATGTTAATAAAATCTTTGTTTAACAATGGTTTCCCATTCTTATCTTTCGCTTTACGAAGCTTCTCCACATTGTCACGAATATTTTTTAATGCGGACTTATTGCGACTTGTTGCCAACAATAGCTTTTCATAGATAGGAAGAGAATATCGTTTCCACGCGGTATTATCAAATTCGCTATGATGTATTTTTTTCAATTGTTTTCCTATGTTCTGTTGCTCCATGTCTGTCTGTGCATCAAGACAGAACATAAGATACCTCATCAATTTCTCTTCACTATCCAAGATTTCAGACATTATTTTACCATGCCTTTCTTCTGGTATTTGAATAGGCAATTGAATCAGAAAATTCTTTTCCTCATCTTGAGCGAAACATATCCTTACACGAATGAAGGATGATAGCTGCTGACACATTTGACAGATGAACTTATGTCTATTTTCTTGCTTGAGATTCCAGACATCCATATCTGACGAGAATAATCTTAATGAAATATTTACATTAGGGTACTTTTGCCAAAAATCACACCATGCTACGTTATCAGTATGGATTTCCATGGTATATTTCCCATTTTCTTCTTTTATTATTGTCCCATTGAAATCCAAGTGAGAAATATTGAAAATCAGTTCTCTCTGTATTTGACGGTTCCTTTCTTCGTCAGGATTAGTTATCGATTGTTCTTTTACTTTGTACGAAGTAATCAGAGGGGCATCAGGGTTTAATAATGAATTTAGTACTTCTTCAGCTGATGTTCCTTGTTCAAGACTTCTCAATTGTACTTGTGCTTCGTAATTTGACCTTAATCCTGCTTGGGTGCAGTTTGTAGATCCAATGAACCAATTGTTATAGCTATACCAATCACCATCAAAGCGGAACTTTGCTATGAATATCTTGGCGTGCAGACTTATGCCGTGACTTATGATAGAATTGTTGCCAGTTTCATCTTCCTCATAATTTGAAGCTTCCTCTAACATGCTATTCCACATATAACAATCCCATTTCTTTAAGGTTTCAGGTACGCATTTATCCATTTCATATTCTCTACTAATTAAAATAGGACGAGTTTTATTACATCTGGAATAAAGCATATTGAGAGTATTGTCATCAATGAAAGGACTAATGACAAGAAGCTCTTCATATTTCTTCTCTTGTAACAGTGGAGATTTCAATTGGCCGAATACATGTGGCCAAAAGATAGCAGTTTTTCCCTTGCGGTCGAAAGGGTAGGGAGGGATGAATCTAACATGTTTTAGTTCTTTTGTAAATTGCTTAATAATATCTTTTCTACCAGTTCTCTCCATCAATTTTGTCATCATAATGGTTAGAGAACTGTTATCTGTTACATCTTTCTCCGTCTGATAGCTGTCCATGTTAACAGCAATGTCAAAATCTGTAGCAGCCGTGATGTTTCGACTCATTGTTATAAGTCGATATTTGAAATTGACACTAGCTGCAGATTTACCAATGTTATTTTTTGGAGTATAGCGTATGAGCCATACTTTAGGATGAAAATTTTTGTTGGGAGAGTCTAAAGGTATATTCCAGATGTTCTGATCTAAGAATCCCATCAACAATGAATACCCACATCGGGATGTGATGTTGTTTTCATGAACAAATACAAACATTCTGTCTTTTACTTTGTCCAAGGAATCCAACATATCTGTACGTAGGTTATTCTCATTTGTACTTTCTGAAAGATATTTGGAATGGAATAACGACAAAGGTACACTCATCAGTACTTCAAGGTCTAGGCTATAAGTAGTCCCAATAGCCCAAGAAGTTTCCCATCCATCTTCGGGAATGAGAGATCTTCCATAGTCCAATCTGTTATTATGACTTAATAATTCCATGCATTATACCTCTTTAGTGAGTCCTTCGTAAATGTCATTGATTACACTTAATGTTGACAGGTAGCGATAATTAATAAGAGACAGCCCTAACCATTGTGGTTTATTCATCTCCTCAATTACTTGTTCTTTCTCAATCTTAACAAAACGACTTTTCGATTTTTTGTTCCATCGTTCCTGGCGTTCAGTAAGACTGCATATTTCTGATTCAATTTCATTCCAATCAGATGTGTTTTTAATCAATGTCTGTATTTGATTCAAAAAGTTTTGAGTTGGAGTCTTAAGATTTGTTCCTTTAATACAATCATTAATTTGAAAATCGTTAAAGTTAATCATTCGACTTGACAAGTTCCTTAGCCATTCTATTCCTTCAGAACGCCTTTGGTCTATGAACTTAACAGGAGCATTTACTTTACTCCATAATTGAATGTTATATGCAATATGAGCACCATGTAGGAACAATGCCATATCATGAGCTTTAATAAGGTTCTTGCGAAGTTCTTCATTTGAAATCAGATCAATAGAACTCTCAACAAAATGTACAAAAGCATTGTCTAAATACTTCGATTGCTTAGATTCCTCTAGTGCACTTTTATATAAAGTCCACAGTGTATCATTGGCAACCAATGCTGCAAGCAGACTGTCTTTTGAGTATAATTGTAGTCTATCACGTAATGTCTCGGCTTCTGTACGAGTAAGTCGTAATCCATTGTCTGTTATGAATTGCTGCCAATTACTATCGTAAGATACATTTTCACATCCTACTCTCTGATTCTCACCTTGTTCTTTTGAGGTGTCATCACCTCTATTCTTTGATAGAAGTTCATCCATAAGAGAATGTTTGTCGGACAAGATTTGATCAAGAGTGCTGCTCTCTGATTCCAATAAATGTAGATGCTGTATTCCATTCCAATATATTTCAGATGGTTGACGTTTCAGATTGCCGTCTTTCTTATCTTTCCCGAAATAACTTTCGGTGGATTGCTCTGGATGATTGTCATAATATAGAATGATGATACGATTTGTATCAACCTCTGCTTTATGAAAATAATCCTTGCCTGATTGACGCTTCGCCTGCTTTTTTTCTCTCTCTATAAGGATATACGGAGTAATAAAAAAATACTTCGCTCTTGTATAAAGAGTAGAAAAACCAGGAAACAGTTTGTTTGACATTGCATCACGAATCATGCCAATGCCCAATTCGTCTACAACGCCTCCCATTCCCATTAAATCCATGAATCGTTTAACTCGATCACGGTCTTTGGGAGAGAAATCAATCCAACCTATTTGTGATGACATAATCTATTTGTATCTGTTAAACGCCTCTTTACCTAATTGCCAAAGGTATTTGTCTATCTCTTTGACGGTAAAAGATTCTAAACCATAGAACTTTTTGAATGCTTGTATTACATCCGTATAGGATTGATATACCTTCAAATCAACTTCTTTGAATTTGGTAAATCCATCTCGATTACTAAAATATTTAAGCAACTTGTGAACGTAGCTGTCGTAAATAGGGTAGAGGTCTGGGCGATGATGACTGCAATACTTGCTTGCGAAAGAATAGAAGTAGAAAGGCTTACCATTGATTTCGATGCGAGCAAGATCGCTAACGAGAGACAAATCGCCCTTCGCTAACCTTTCATCTATATTCTGATGGAGGAAATGCTGAGCTACATTATGTACCTTAAAGATATTGGTACTGTAGAAATCGTTAAGAGCAGAACACTTGATAAGGATGTTCTCGATACAATGATTATCTTTGCAAAGTTCTAAGAATAACTTATCTAATGCTCGCTCCTGATTTACGTAGTCTTCCAGTCCATCCCATTTAAGAATGTACTCCCTTATCTCATTTGCACAGGGTTTATGATTTTTAAGAATATCGTTTTCTTTGAACATAGTATATTACAATTCCTTAAAAAGCCTCTATCAGCATCTTCATGCCTTCTGTGGCAGTTGTCTTGAAGTGGGTGAATCCAAGTTGTTCACATTGCTCCATTTCTCCTGGATCGATAACGAACTTTGGGACAAGATGGTGGGCATAGTTGATGAAGCCAGTAGCAGGATAGACTTGCAAAGAAGTACCTATCACCACAAATATATTGGCTTTGATAAAATAATCAACCACAACATTCATGCTATATACGTATTCACCAAACATTGCTATGTATGGGCGATGTTGAGCCTACCATTATTGGTGTAGTCAGAGGTTATTCCTTGACGCAGGTAGTGCGATTTATTATTTTCTCTATTTTCCCACGCAAAATCTTGAGAAGATGAGTTCGAGGGTTTCGTCGGTGGTGAACTCGCCGAGGATGTCGCCGAGGGACCGGAGGCAGTCGCGGAGGTCCTCGCTGACGAGGTCCGTGGGGAGGTCTTGGTCGAGCGACTGACGGGCGGCCTGTAAGGACTTTCCTGCATGGACAAGAGCCTCGTAATGGCGGACGTTGGTGACAATGATGTCGGTGTTGCTGTACTCTGCCTTGTTGGCGGCCTCAATAAGCATGTCGGTCAGAGCGGGGATGTTGTCGCCGTTCTTGGCGCTGATGCGGATGGTTTCGTTTTCGTTGATGCCCGAGTTGGTATAGACGAAGTTGTAGATGTCGTAGAGTTGGTCGTCGGGGATAGCATCGCATTTGTTGATAACTACAATGAGCGTCTTGCCTGCGGTCAGCGGGATGATCTTGTCGCGGATTTCCAGGATGCTGTTCAACGGAGACTGACTCTCCTGTCCTTTGTTTGAAACTATATCTTCCTCTTGCTCGTGTATCTCCTGCTCATTGTCTGTTCCCATATCGTCATGCGCTGGTTCTGTTTCTTCGGCAACAGGCTGTGGAGTGGGGGAGGATAGTGTTTTTAGTATGGAAGTGGCATCGACGAGCCAGAGTACGATTTGAGCGTTCTTGATGCGGTCGTAGGTGCGTTCAATGCCCATGTTCTCCACCACATCATCCGTATGGCGCAGGCCTGCGGTGTCGATGAAACGGAAGTTCACACCGCGCAGCGTCACGCAGTCCTCAATGGCATCTCGTGTGGTGCCGTGAATGTCGCTCACAATGGCTTTGTCGTCGTGGAGCAATTGGTTAAGCAGGGTGGATTTGCCTACGTTGGTTTCGCCAATGATGGCTACAGGGATGCCGTTGCGGATAGCGTTGCCTGTGTCGAAACTGTCGGTGAGCCGTTTAATGGCCGCGCTGATTTCATCAGACAGAGAGAGGAGTTTAGAACGGTCGGCAAATTCCACGTCCTCTTCACTGAAATCGAGTTCAAGTTCCAGCAGTGATGTCATCTCGAGCAACTGGTCACGAAGACGGCGCAGTTCTTTGCTGAAACCACCACGCATCTGGCTCATGGCCAGACGGTGGGTGGCTACGTTGGTCGATGCAATGAGGTCAGCAACTGCCTCGGCTTGGCTCAGGTCCATCCGGCCGTTGAGGAAGGCACGTTTGGTGAACTCGCCGGGCTGAGCGTTGAAACAACCGTGGTTGAGCAGCAACTGCACCACTTGCTGGAGTATGAAAGTGGAACCATGGCACGATATCTCCACGCTGTCCTCGCCTGTGTAGGAGTGAGGCTTACGGAACACGCTCACCAATACCTCGTCGAGCAGTTGTCCGTCGTCGGTCATGATATTGCCGTAGGCCAAGGATTGGTTCTCGTAGTCAGGAAGTTTACGCCCTGAGGCCGATACGAAAATGGAATCCACAATCTGAATGGCATCGGGACCAGATACCCTCACTATTCCTATTGCACCGCCCACAGCGGTCGATATCGCACAAATGGTTGTCATCTTTATTCTGGGATTGGATGTTTTATTTCACAAATATCTTGTAACTTCTTGTATGGTCGGAATACCTTCTATGGACGATGTTCAGGCCTCGTTGAGGACGTTGAATCCTGATGCCGTTGGGCGTATAGAAAGTGGTCTCACATTCGCCTTCATCATCCGAGGGAACATTGATGTAGTCGTTTATGCCGTCGCTGTGACGCACACCAAGGAAGGCGTCCATCACTTTTGAAGGCTTGAGCGTCAATGGGTTCCAACCACCAAGATTGTAGTCGTCTATCAGTTCGGGTTCCCAATAGTAAAGACCTGCAGCACCAGCGTCCATCAGTTTGATTAGGAAATCACATAGCCATTGGTTGGCCTCCAACTGACGGTCGATGTAGTAACCTGTCTCGACGATGAGCACTGGTTTGCCATAGCGTTCCTTCAGCGTCTTGACATTCTCCACCACTTTGTCTGTCAGTTGGTAGGGCTGCAGTTTCGACGCAGGGACATGCACGGACAGACCGATGGCATCCCATTTACCTCCGTTGGCGTTAAGTGCGTCGAAATAGTCAGTCAGCCATTGTATGTCTTCACATTCTGCCACATGAATGACGGTCTGGGTTTCGGGGCTGACTGATTTCACTGCATCGTAAGCGGCGTTAACGATTTGAGCGAAGTCAGACATATGTCGGCCTGCTTCCCACAGCATACCGTTATCGGTTTCATTGCCTATCTGAACCCAGCGGAGTTTGTCCTTGCTGTTCACAGCCCTGAGGGCAACTGAAGTGTGGGTCTTGACATTCGATAGGACTTTGTCGAATTCGAAGTCTTTCCAAGCTTCAGGCATCGTGTATTCTCCCCAATGGTCGGAG